>DAISKX010000107.1:0-9020 GCA_036820725.1 Nitrospiraceae bacterium | reverse complement strand
ACATGCTCACCGGCATTGAGGAAGCGGTAGCACCGCCCGCCGCCGAAACCGAGGGACCAACCGGGGCTCCGAACGATACGCTGGGGCGGTTTGCATCAGTCGTTCTTGCGGATACTGAAGATACATGGAAAGCGATACTTCCCAAACTCGGGCATCGATATGAAGAGCCACGGTTGGTACTGTTCACCGGAGCGGTTCGTTCAGCCTGTGGGACCGCGTCGGCTGCGGTAGGCCCGTTCTATTGTCCCGGCGACAGGAAGGTCTATCTCGACCTGTCGTTTTTCAATGAACTGTCGCACCGTCTGGGAGCGCCGGGCAACTTCGCGCAGGCCTATGTCATTGCCCACGAGATTGGGCACCATGTTCAAAATCTACTGGGGGTCGCCGACAGGGTCACTCGCCTTCAACGCCAGGCTTCAACCGCCGACGCGAATGCCTTATCTGTCCGCATGGAACTGCAGGCCGATTGTCTCGCGGGTGTATGGGGCTATCATGCCCAGCATGGCCGTAACCTGATCGAGCCGGGAGATTTTGAGGCAGGTCTTCGTGCCGCGGCTGCAATCGGCGATGATCGCTTGCAAAAGGCCGGACAGGGGTATGTGCAACCCGAGAGCTGGACACATGGGTCGTCAGAGCAACGGACGACATGGCTTCGTCGAGGAATCCAAAGCGGCGACCCCGCCGTCTGCGATACTTTTCAAGGCAGCCGACTCTAAGTCATCCACATCCCCACCAACCAATTTCCGCATCTTTTAGCCATTCTCACCATAGGTGCCTGCTGTCAGTTCCGTACATCTTAAGTTTTTGCCTGGGCCAGGCGTAGAAGTGTTGAAAGAATTAGCTGGTAACCGGTTGTGGCGTGATTATGGCGGAGGCTTGGCCGATGAAAACAATTGTCACCTCGTTCTGTTCCGTTGGTTTGTTATTGGTCCTCTCCGGCTGCGGAGCCAATTCTGCGGGATCATACGATCCTCTCACACCGATGAAGACAGGGACGGACTTGGGTCAGTATGTCGCGTTGCACCTCGAGGCCCAAAGCGCTAACGGTGTGCAAATGACAGCACATGACCGAGATCGCCTCTTGAACAAGATTTTGCGAAAAGTGCAGGGGCGTTATAAGGAAGCCAACAAGGCCGACCTGGGACCGCACACTTTATTTGCTACCGTGCAAGCCACAAATTACGACGAAGGCAGCTCCCTCTTGCGGTTTCTTTTGGCGGGATTAGGACAGATCCACATCGACGGAGAAGTAACCATGTCTGACGGGACCCAATCTGAATTAGGCAAATATGCAGTACATAGAACGTTTGCCTGTGGAGGTTGGTACGGTCTCCAAACCAAGATTGAGGACGTGGAAGACGGATTTGCGGAAGCCGTCGCGAATATTCTGCTCGAGAAAGATAAACTGCAAAAGCAGATGTGAACCGTATCTTATACAGGAGCGCGGAACGTTATGGGTATCGACTAATTAGAATCCTGTGCCGATGCTGATACCGCCGCCGCTGCGAGTTCCGCCACCGATCCCAACGCCACCGAACACACCCCACCACGGACCCGGATTTCGTGGATAGTCATCCCGCGGCTCCTTCCAGATGTGGAGATGCTTGATTTCCACGGTCGGATAGCGGTACTCGGCCTCATCGAGTCGATCGGTTGTGGCGCCTGTGACCTCGGCCACCATAGTCACCGGTGTACCATCAGGGAAAGTCGCGGGATCCAGAAACTCGAGCTGGTCTGCCAACAGCCGACCCCGTGACCCGGTTCTCTGGCCAACAGGCCGTTGATCGTCGTCCAGGGGAAGCTGGAGTACTTCCAGTTGGGTTCCCTCCTTGAGGCGTTTGGCCTTGAGTACCTCTCCTCCGACGACAAAGATTCGCCCGCGATAAGAATCCGGGCTTTCCAGAATCTGCTCGAATGTCAGATTTTTGTCGATCTGCGACTCGAGTGATTCCGGAACGACATCGGAGGAGGCACAACCTGACCAGACAACGAGCATAAGAGAAAGAAACAAGAATAGCAGTCGTGTCATGCGTACATCTCCGAATCTCATCCTGACCTCATCTTGACCAAGCCCTGTTCCTTGGTCAATGATTCTTTCGCCAGATGATCGTCTCATCTTGCATTATACTGACCGCACGCTCACAAAATGGAAAGGATCTCGTATGTGTGATGGGTTCGGTAAAACCATGATGTGGACAGAGAGACCGTTCCGTTCGCCGGCTCTTATTCTGCTGGCCATACTGATCTCCTTCCCATCAGCGGGGGAAGCTGAGACCACCGATCTTAAGACCGCGCTCGAGCGGGCCAAGCGGGCAACGATCGGTGTCCTGGAGGACACTCAGGATCAGCGGACACCCGACCGGCCGGGCAAGATTGCCATTCGCGGCACCGGATTTCATCTCCGTGACGGTTACCTTGTGACGGCTCGCCATGCCGTGGAACGCAACGATCCTTCGGGAAAGCATATTTCACCCCACATCCGTGTCATCACCAACGAGCTCAATGAATTGTCCGCGGCCCTGGTTGGCGACAGCGCCTACACGGACGTGGTGGTGTACCGCATTGAGGAGAAGCACCGCTCCGCTTTGCCTACGTTCACCCCATTCGCCTCGCAAGAGGCAACGGCGGGCGACGACGTATTCACCGTCGGCTATCCGTTGGGATGGGGGCCGACCATGGCATTCGGACGTCTGGGGAATACCAATACGTTTCTCCAAACTGTCGACACCCGTCTTCTCCAAGCCGACTTATCCGTCTGCAGCGGAAATTCAGGGGGCGCCATGTACAACGCAGCGGGGGAGGTGGTGGGCCTCATGCATGCGATTATTCAAACCGAGAAGGATCCACAGGAAGGTCATTGCAGCCGGCTCGCCTTTGCCGTGCCGGCCCCGCTTGCCCAACGCATCGTGCAGGCTGCGCTGGAAGGCAAACCCCTGGCCTTTTCACGACTTGGTCTTCATATGACGACCGTGAAAGACGGGATTCGATGGCGGATCGCCGTGCGCGATGTCATGGACCCGGCCAAATCTGCCGGCCTCATGAAAACCGATGTCCTCATGGCGATCGACGGCATAGATATTGCGGATGCAGCTCAGTTGAAAAATTATCTGATTGAGCGGACCAATCCGGGCCAACAGGTCAAGATCAAAGTCCGGCGCGGGGATGTGGACCTGACCTTTTCTGTCACATTAGCCGGGGGCTGAGCCGAAAATGCTGCGCCAACTATCCCCTTATCTCCCGGGAAGGATCTGATACCAGCCATGGGCACAAACCACCTGAACCGCCGTATCAAACAGGGTGGTCAAGTTCGGTGCTGTCAGGATCTCTTCTTTGGGTCCATCCGCAACAATCCGGCCTCTCTTGAGCAAAACCACCCGTGCGACTTCAGGCGGAATCTCATGCAGATGATGTGTGACGAGCACCAGAGTCTTCCCTTTGCCCATCAAAGCACGAATGATGTCCAGATAGTGAAAACAGGCCAGCAGATCCAATCCACTCGTCGGTTCGTCGAGGACCAAGGCTTCCGGATCGTGCACGAGCGCACGCCCCAATAGAAAGCGCCGTTGCTCTCCAGTCGACATGTCGCCAAACGGCCTGTCCTGCAGGTATTGAATGCCCAGCTCCTCCATGATCTGCGCGGCCCGCACCAGATTGCCATATCCGAAGTCCTGATGTTCGTAGGTATCCACGCTGGCATAGTAACCGGACAGAATCACATTGATGCCGTGCGCAGCATCGAGATACCGGTGCTGTAAGTCATGCGAAACCACGCCTAGATGGCGACGTAATTCCCACACGTTCCACCTATCTTTTTCGAACAGCCGGAAAACGGTTTCTTCGCGAGGCACAGGATGGATGTCGAGCGTGAGCAATTTGAGGAGCGTCGACTTACCGGCCCCGTTCGGTCCCAGAATCGCGGTGTGCGTGCCGGCGGACAGGTGCAGCGTAAGATCGTCAAACACCAGCCGATCCCCGCGATACACCTCGGCATGTTGAATCTCGACGATCGTCACAATGCGGGCTTCTTCACCCCGAGGGATGAATTGCAAGAGATCGGCATGAGTTCCCCGCCATGCACGTAGGATTGGTGTGACCAATCGCGGAGCACGCCGGCCGTATCGAATCTCAGCGTATCCTCGTCACACCAGGACCCCAGCGTCGACCAGGAGCTTTGACTCAGCGGCTCGGACCTCATAGACCCATACGGGATCGCCGACCTGCGTCAGCTTAGTCGTTTTGGGCTCACCAGCTTCAACCGCACTTGGTCCTCAGTCGCTTGATTGGTCGCCCCGCGCAGGCATAGACTTTCCTTGGACATGAAGAGCGAACGACGATACCCAGTACATACGCAACGAGACTCTGTTCATAACGCACCTCGCCTCGGAAACGATCATCCCTATTCTATCCCTCGGGTTGGAATACTAACAGCGGCGCACTCTAGGCCATGGGGTGGGGCAAATTGACATGCCGTTTTAGGGGTCAGATCCTGTGGCGAGAAGTCGAGCGGAAAAACCCTTAAAACATGACGCGGGGTCCGAGGAAGGTCGTTTGCTTTTGAAGATTCACGGAATTGTAGGACTTATGTGATGCTTCTCGCCAATCCTTCGGTCGTACCGTTTCTCAAAACGAGTCCCGTAACCAGCTGGAGATCCAGATGGCTTGGCTGTTTTATCAAGACCCCTGCAATCTGCCTGACATTGTTCCGCCCTGAATCTTCGCATGGTTGGTAGCCGGGTACGCTGGGTGTATAGTCACGATCAGAATAATAGGAAGGTGTGAGAGGTGGTCAGAGTAGCACGACGACAAAGCGGGGTACCGGTTTACGTCTCATCATGACGGCCGCGCGATGCAGAGAGAGGCCACCGATTCGCTAGAAGCACGGCGCGGTCACGTCCTCGTTAGTCAACAAGGTCCAATTTGATCCGCAGTTCTTTCAACTGTTCCGGCCCAACGGCAGACGGCGCGTCAGTCAGCGGACATTGCGCCTTTTGGGTCTTCGGAAACGCAATCACGTCGCGGATGGAATCGGCTTCGCCGAGCAACATGATGAGCCGGTCGAGACCGAAGGCGATCCCGCCGTGCGGCGGAGCCCCGTAATCGAGCGCTTCCAGGAGAAATCCGAACTTGGCGTGCGCCTGGTCCTTGGTCATCCCCAGCAAATCCAGAATGCGCAGTTGAACCTCACTGCGATGGTTTCGAATGCTCCCGCCCCCTATCTCGCTTCCATTCAGCACCAAGTCATAGGCTTTAGCTCTGGCCTTCAATGGTTCCGTGTCGAGAAGAGGAAGGTCCTCCTCCATCGGCGCAGCGAAGGGATTATGCATAAAGATGTAGCGCTTTTCTTCCGGCGAATAATCCAAGAGAGGAAATTCGGTCACCCACAACGGACGCCATGCGGTCCTGTCGATGAGATTGAGCTCCTCGGCAAGCAACAATCTGATCCGCCCCATGACATCGTGCACGATGGCCGGTTTATCGGCGCCGAACAAGACCAAATCGCCAGGCTTCGCTTCGGGCAGAGCTGCAAAGAACGCCTTGGCATCCAGAAACTTGGCAATGACGGAGTCGAGTTGGCCGTCAGCCGTAATTTTGAGCCAGGCTAATCCCTTTGCCCCGAAACTCCTCGCGGTTTCCCCCAGCGCGTCGATTCGACTCCTCGCGATGGTCCCGCCGGCTTTTACTACAAACGCCTTCACGATTTTGCCCTTCGTGGCGGCTTCCCTAAACACCTTGAACTCGCTCTCTGCCGCAAAGGCGGTGACGTCATGCAGCGGCATGTCGAATCGCAAGTCGGGCTTATCGGACCCGTAGCGGCCCATCACCTCGGCATACGTCATTCGGGGGAACGGCGTCGGGAGGTCGACCTTCCCCGCCTCTTTGAATACGGAGACGATCATGTTCTCCATCAACGCCATGACCTGTTCACGTTCCACGAACGACATCTCCAGATCGATCTGCGTGAACTCCGGTTGGCGGTCGTTCCGTAAATCCTCGTCGCGGAAGCATCGGGCGATCTGATAGTAGCGGTCCATCCCGCCGATCATCAGGATCTGCTTAAACAGTTGCGGGGATTGCGGCAACGCGAAAAATGTTCCGGCATTCACCCGGCTGGGCACGAGATAGTCGCGGGCACCCTCCGGCGTACTCTTCGTCAAGACAGGCGTTTCGATTTCCAGAAATCCTTCCCGGTTGAGGAAGCTCCTCGTGGCTTGCATCACGGCATGACGAAGAGCGAGCAAGTGCTGCATCCGTGGACGGCGCAAATCCAGATAGCGGTATTTCAGCCGGAGGGCTTCCGTCACGTCCGCCTCGTCCTCAACGACGAAGGGGGGAGTCTTCGCTTCGTTGAGGATTTCAAGGGCATCGACCAGGACCTCGATGTCTCCGGTCGCAAGATTGGCATTTCTCGATTCATCGGGACGGGCCGCGACCGTTCCCGTGACGGATACCACATATTCACTCCGCAACGTCTGTCCTGCTTCGTGCACAGATGCATTGCGCTCGGAGTTGAAGACCATCTGCGTAATTCCGGTCCGGTCGCGTACATCGATAAACAGCACCGTCCCGTGGTCGCGCCGTCGTTGAACCCACCCATTCAGCACGACCGTCTGTCCGACATGACCCCGGTTCAACTCACCACACCGATGCGTACGAATCTTCATCCCCTTCTCCGATGAGCTGACTGCGAACGTTTTCGAGCATGGCCGCTGCTCACATGTTTCATCTTAACCGGTTCAGCACCTGTCCGCCGCTTGACCAATTCGCGCAGGCTATTGGCCTCGCGATCCGTCAGAAACCGATACTCCCCGGGGCCGAGATCTCCGAGCGACATCGTTCCCATGCGTATCCGCACGAGCTTCAATACTTGATGACCGACCACTTCCAACATACGTTTGACTTGATGTTTGCGTCCCTCATGGATCGTCACTTCCAGCCAGGAATTCGCCTGCGCCTTCTTCACCTTCTTGACATGTGCGGGTGCCGTCATCCCATCGTCCAGTTTTACCCCCCGCTCCAGCAGCGAGATCTTCTCATCGTCCAACATCCCCTTTACTTTGATGAGGTATGTCTTCGCGACGTGATACTTCGGATGAAGCAAGGCCTGAGCCAGCGCTCCGTGATTCGTCAGCAACATCAATCCTTCGCTGTCGAAATCGAGCCGGCCGACGGGAAACACTCGCACCGTGACGCCGGGCATGAGCTGCTTCACTGTCGGGCGCCCCTCTGGATCATGCAGCGTGGACATGACGTTCTTCGGTTTATGCAGTATCACATAGACAAAGGGCTGGGCTGAACTCAGGTGCTTACCGTCCACCTTCACGTGGTCCTTAGCGGCATCGACCTTCGTGCCGAGTTCGCGTATGATCTCGCCATTCACAGTCACACGGCCCTCGGCGATCATGGCCTCGGCTTTTCGCCTCGAGGCGAGTCCCGTACCGGCGATCAGTTTCTGAAGCCTGATTTCCATATTATTCGTCAATCGACAACCGTCATTCGTCAATCGGACATGCTCGTCAACCGTCATTCATCACACATCAACCCGAAGATCGCTCCCTCTTCACGTTTGACATTTGACGTTTGGCGCGTGACGTCTCACTCCCACTCTATCGTCGACGGCGGCTTTGAGCTGATGTCATAGACGACCCGGTTGACCCCTTTCACCTCGTTGATGATCCGGTTGGACATTTTCGCGAGGACCTCCCTCGGGATCCTTGCCCAATCCGCGGTCATTCCGTCGAGACTGGTGACGGCACGAATCGCAATGACATGCTCATAGGTCCGTTGATCTCCCATCACACCCACCGTGCGGATCGGGAGCAATACAGCAAAGGCCTGCCAGATCTCCCGGTACAAACCTGCCGCCCGTATCTCTTGATCTACAATCACTTCCGCCGCTCGCAATAACGTCAGCCGGTCCTTCGTGACAGCGCCAAGTATGCGGATGGCAAGACCGGGACCGGGAAAGGGCTGCCGCCACAGAATTTCATCCGGCAATCCCAACTCCTTCCCCAACACCCGGACCTCGTCCTTGAACAGTTCCCGGAGCGGCTCGATCAGTTTCAGTTTCATCTTCGTCGGCAGTCCGCCCACGTTGTGATGAGTCTTGATCGTCGCCGATGGACCTTTGAAGCTGACGCTTTCGATCACGTCCGGGTACAGCGTCCCCTGCACCAGGAATTTCATCCCCTTGACTTTTTTAGCCTCCGCTTCAAAATTCTGGATAAAGAGCCGTCCGATGGTTTTTCGTTTGCGTTCCGGATCGGGCATGTTCTTTAGCCCCGACAGAAACTGGCCCGAACGGTCCAGAAAGCGCAGATCGATCTTAAAATGAGTACTGAACGTTTTTTGAACCTGTTCACCTTCGCCGGTCCGCAGCACGCCGTTATCGACGAACACACAGGTCAGCTGCTCTCCGATCGCGCGATGGGCCAACACCGCCGCAACAGACGAATCCACACCGCCGCTCAACGCGCAAATGACGCGGTCTTTGCCCACCTGCCGCCGGATTTGCTCGACGGCCGTATCAACGTAGGATTGCATCGTCCATGTCGGTCGGCAGCCGCAGATGTCGTAGACGAAGTTACGAAGAATCTTGGATCCCTCTGCGGTATGGGCCACCTCGGGATGAAATTGCAGGCAATACACCCGCTGCCGGCCATCATCACGTTTCATGGCGGCCACCGGGGAGTTCTCGGTATGTGCGATCGATGTGAATCCAGGCGGCATCCGTTCGATTCGATCACCATGCGACATCCAGACGACGGAATTCTCGGCTGCGAGGCCCTTGAAGAGATCGGACCGATCGTCAATATGCAACTCCGCACGCCCGTATTCGCAGTGCAACGCCCGACCGACGTGCCCGCCGCTGAGGTGGGTCACCAGCTGCATCCCGTAGCAAATGCCGAGGATCGGCACCCCCTGCTCGAATAGTTGCTTCGAGACCGACGGGGCTTTCTTGTCGTAGACACTGGAAGGCCCGCCGGACAATACGATTCCTTTGGGCCGATAGGCGAGGATCG
>DAISKX010000106.1:0-9038 GCA_036820725.1 Nitrospiraceae bacterium | reverse complement strand
CCCGCCGCTGGGAAACGGACGGTAATCTGAAGGGGTAAGAGCGAAGAGGATGCAATTTCGATGACACCGCTGTGCTCTTGGATGATTCGATGGGCTCGCATAAAGTCGGACCCGGTTATCTGAAAAGTAGACGGCTTGGCGGGCCCGGAGAATGGATCTGGGTCGCCTTCTCGAAAGCTGGCCACGATGTATTGAGTCATCGGCGACAAGGAAAATATTGAAGAACTCGTGGAGTCGTTGGGATGATGCATGTTGAGCACATGGGTATGAATGATCAGCGACCTTCTCATCGCCTTTGGGGCGAGAGACTGTCTCGTATACATAATGAGAATGCGAAACATGTCCCGGAGTTGGCGGCTGGCGCCAACCATCACAGGCAGATCCTCAGAGAAATCTTGCAAGACCGAATCGTCCTCTATCATCTGTTCCTGCACCAGTGATACGACTGCGTCTTGAATCTGGGTGTTAAGGGATATGAGGTCTGCGTTGGGGTGCCGTAATTGAAGGGCCTGAGATAATTCCTGTCCTAGCTGAGATGCACGGGTGGCGTGCAAGGTCAGGCGTTCGAGATGTTGTTCAATGCGGATATTTTGAATGGTGGTCAACAATTGGTGAGAGTCCTGAAGCAGGGCCGAAAGCGGTTGCTGCAGATTCCGCGACGCACTGCTTGCCTGCTCTGACACGGCCAGCTGACGACCAGCTTCTTGGAGTCGGGTTTCGAGTTCCAGCAGTCTGCCGGATTGTTCCTGCTCGTGGGAGAGATCGTGCAGGAGTCCAACCGTACCCATGTATCGATGTCGGGAATCATAAAGTCCTTTGGCCGTAACCTGCATGAGAATCTTACGATCTTTGTCCTGGACCGATGCTTTGCCTAAAAGAGGTAGCTCAAGATGGAAGGTGGAACGGCCCCCGGCTCTACGCTCGTTGATGCGGTATTTAGCCGGTGTTTCTTGGGTTGGGGGAAGGAGCATGGAGAAGTGTTTTCCGGCCAACTCCTCAGGTGTGTAGCCGAGGAGGGGGGTGACGGTTGGACTGAGATAAACAAAGCGGCCCTCGTGGTCCAGTTCATAGACCACATCGCTGACCGCTTCAACGAGTCGGAGATGACGCTGAAAGGTGTGGTCGAGCTTGATTTGAAGTTCTCGTTTCTCAATAGCTTCTTGCGTATAGAATAAGAGTTCCGTAATAAAGCTCGGTGAGCCCTTGAACAAAAGAAAATCCGCTCCCTGTTGAAGCGCATGGAGCGCGCTTGTGGAATCACTCCGGTCCGTTTGGAGAATGATGGCTGCGTACGGGCAGGTGCGCTTGAGTTCTTGGAGGATATCCACTCCGCCGCGAGGGCTCAAGTTTTCATCAACGAGAATGAGGTGCCAATCACTTCTGGCCGACCACTGAAGAGCTTCATCGGAGGAGTAAACGGCTTCTATCCGACAGTCAGGAAAGAATCCTCGCAAATTGGTCGAAACGAGTTTGGATTCCTCGGCCTGTTCATTAATCAGAAGAACTGAAAGAGATGGTCCAGCCGGTATCATGAAATGAAGAAGATGTTGGATGGTCCGAGCACCCTGTTCAGATCCTTCGCATCACGCCGATGAACAAATCCGGACGCCCTGTGCCCCTGTCCAATGACGTTTTGGGCCATGCCAACCCTCGGTGTGAAGCGAGATGTCTCAATATCATACAGTCGCTAGTAAAGCCCAGCCCGCAGCTTGAGGGAAATGTTTTACTTTCGTAGGGGGTGAGAAGGGAGTGAGGAGGCAGGATGGGTTTAGCAGCGGACATTATTGTACAACCGGTTTCAAATAAGCGGTCAATGTGCCGCTATGGACGAACGAAAGGTGATTCCCGAGGTTCGCGAAGGAGAGCGGGAGGATTTGTGGGAGGCAGCCCCCTATAGGGTAGGGAGGGTCTGCCGAGAGCCTACAATCAGTGAACGGCGGCAGTGCTGGTCGACTCCGCGCAGATCCCGGGTGTCATGTAGAGCAAATAGTTTCCCATCCCATGGTGAATATTAGAGTTTTGCAACGGGTGATGGTGGACCATGATCATTTCATATTCATCCTTTGAATTGACCGAGAATCCGCGTGGATCCTTATAAACCTGATGTGACTGAAACTCGAGAAACGTTCCGCTAGGACCAACATCCGGTACCGTGCGCAGGAGGGTTCGTTTTTCGGTCTTGTTTTCCAGGGCGATGAGTAAGAGTTCATCGTGACCGTGAGGGTAAGCGAACTTGACGCATCCGTCCATGTTGAACTTGAGCGGAGCCGTTTGCACGTTGACTCCCGGCTTGATTTCAATGCCTTCATCTGTTTGGTCCGGTCCGCGCTCCCCGAACTTGCTGAAACACACGATGTTTACGCCCACCTGATACACATCCATCTCCTTAACGGAGACGCCCTCAGGCGCCACATACATCGTAAACCGTGCCATTACATTCTTCGTAGGAGGGGCTTTGTGATAGAACGCCACGATCGACATGAGGTTCTGTCCCTTGGCGAGTTTTACGCCATAACCTTGCGGAAAGCGAGCCTCAGTCATCTCTAACCCGGCGCCGGCAAAAAACAATGGCTCGCCCGTGCAGGACACGCTGGGCTTGTCATTGTTCAACATCAAGATGTGATGCAGATAGTTCTTCGGCAATGGCTGGCCATCCATCGTAAAGACTTCGGATTTGTAGCCCGTCATGTACATATCATTGGGCAGTTGGAAAATGTGCTTCGGCATGCTCGCCGCCAGGTCGCCATCGTGACCGGTCGGCAAATCAACCGGGCCGAATGTCAACGCGATCGTGTCATTTTCAATAGTGATATGAGTGGCCGCTCGACTGGGCATGGTAGGAATGGCATGGTGATCGTGATCTCCTGAGGCGTACGCGAAGGAGGTCAAGCCGAATGTGACGAGAAACGTGGTGATCAAAGTCTTCATGCCTACGGCCTCCTTCAAGTTATGGCAGATCGTCGACCAAACACGTCAAGGGATTTGGGATGCGAGTGAACAGAATCTGAATACATTATTGAGTGGATGGGGGCGGGGTCAGACGCTTCCAAACATAGTTACCGCCATGCTGGCGCGGAGGAATATTATTTTGCTTGCCAACGCGTACGTACCACCAGATGCCCTTTGCTTGGGTGCCATCCTCAGACAGGACTACTTCAAAATTGCCTTCCCGGTCGTTTCCAGCTTGCCTCCAAGTCCCCTCCCATCGTCGGTCCTTGAAGGTGCTCGTTAAGATCTGACCACCTTGCCACGTATAGGGTCCGTTGCCCTTCTGGTCAAGTGTGGCACGATAGGTTTTATTTTCTTCGATTTCCAGGATTTCCCATTCTCCACTCAAGTCATACGTCTCCGTGGAGGTCGGTTGAGAGGCTGAATCGGCCGTTCGGTGTAAGGGGTGTTTCTGAGCATAGCCCGGTTCCACTGCTGCAAGGCCGTCAACGCGCTGAGATTCATGCCATGCGACAAGAATCCAGCGATCTTGCTTGCGTTCCATCACGCCTGTTTCCCGCAATGGAATCACCATGCGCCGTTTGTCCACTTCTGTGTCGATGTAGCGAATGTAATCTAATTCCATCGAAAACCAAGCGACGTCGCCTCGTTTCCACATACGAAGATCCGAGATGGGAAGCTCCAGTCGAGTGACCGTGGTGAATTCATTATTCATCTCGTCGGCGAATGCTTGCCACCCGACGAACTTTCTTCCGCCGATACTGTACCCGATCGTGTCCACCTCGTGAGACATATAGTGGGACATCGTAGTCAAGTCCTTCTCTGCATTCGCTTTTACGATGGTGCGAAGGACTGATTCCGGATCTGACGTGTCAGCAGCGAAGGAAGGGGACACCAGGATGATCAGGAGGAAAGGAAGGGCCAGCAGCCAGCTTCGTTGGAGAGACAGAAAAGCCTCTTCGGCAGTATCGACTCCGGTCATGAGCAATGGTGGTGGTGAGGAGATGGACAAAATCTGTAAACCGAGGCTACCTGGGACATCAGCCGGAAGTCAATGGATATTTGCGCCCGCTCCTATCCTTCCTTGGCGCAGGCGACTACGGTAACATTATCCACTCCCCCGGCATCGATCGCAGCTGCAATCAGCGCTGAGCACACCTCCTGCGCGTGAGGCGGGTGACTGCGGAGCAGCGTGATCAGATGCTCATCATCAAGCATTTTCGTAAGTCCGTCCGTACACAAGAGAATGAGGTCTTCATCCTCCACAGGCTGTGTGGTGATATCCGCCTGGGCATGAGGACCGAGACCCATCGCGCGGCACAGGATATGACGTTGAGGATGGTGAAGGGCCTGTTCGGGAGTTAAGAGGCCCTGCTCGATATATTGCTCCACCAGGGAATGATCCTGAGTCAATTGTATGAGATGCCCATCACGGAACAGATAGGCGCGGCTATCGCCTTCATGAAGAATAGTGGCGGCCGGATCAGGGCCATCCGAAATGTGCAAGAGCGTCAAGGTCGTCCCCATGCCTGTGAGTTCGGGATTGCGACGAGCATGATCGAGAATGGCCCCGTGTGCATCCTCGACGATCTCCATCAAGACCTTGTCGACCGTGTCCGGAAGGCTGCGCAGGCGGGTACGGTCCTCCGCCAGTCGTCGGACAATCGTGTCGATCACGAGTTGACTGGCGATGTCTCCCCCGACATGCCCCCCCATTCCATCCGCCACAGCCCACACTCTCAGGCGATTGTCTATGAAGAAGGCGTCCTGGTTCGTGGGGCGAACGGTTCCCTTCTCACTGATTCCGTAACCGGTCCATTTCATCATGACGCAGAGACAACCGTCCAACTAACGTTGCCGGCCTGCTGGGGCTCCTGTGGGACCGTAGCGGCTTATCATCTCGCTATAGAGCCATTCCGACAGTTCTTCAAGGTTGCAGGTATCCGCCGCGTTGTACCGGATGAGGAGGTCCAGCGCGGCGGCATCGCCGGCCATCCAGCGGGCCCAAAGTCTGACCGCGTCCCAGCCGTCAAAATGAGCGAGATCCGGATCACGGGCAATGTTCAGTTCCCGTTCAATATGTTTCAGACCACCCTGCAGGCCAACTCGCCTTGCGGCGAAACACAGGTCAAAGTGGGGTAGGGTGAAGCGGACCAGCGGAAACTTGGCCTGCAAGTAAGGCACATCAAACACGCTGCCGAAAAACGTGACGAGGAGGTCTGCCTGATCGAGTTCGTCCTGCAAGCGCTCGCTGGACAACGTATCTCCAGTGAGCAGGGTACTCATCCGGCCATTTCTATACAATCCCACGACGGTCACATCTCCCTCATACGCCGGCATGCCCGTCGTTTCAATGTCCAGGTAGAGTGTGCGGTGCCGGAACGTCTCGAATAACCGCCAATGATCCTTGCCTTTCAGGCATCGAGCGAAGTACCGGGAATTTCCTTGTTCGAGCGCCGATACGGCTGCCGTGAGATCGCGGTCATAGAGGTCTTTGCGAAAAGTGGAGATTCCGCTCAGGGCGGGGTGATCCAGGAAGGCGTTCCAGTCGCGGATTCCATCCTCCCATAGGCGGCGCTCAGTCGATGGTCCGATGCCTTTGAGATGGACGAAGGTAGAGGTCAACACGTCGGGGATTGTAGCCTTGATTTCAAATGATAAACAAGCTAAGGTCCGCCGTTGACGCGGATTACGCGCGTTCTACGATCAGTGTGCAATCAGTAGGTGACGATGACGGCGACAACAGGGAACTCACATAAGCGGATTCGAATCCGGATCGGTGCGGTGCAACTGGAAGCTGAGTTGAAGGCGAACAAGACGGCAGAGGAAATTTTCAAGGCCTTGCCGGTGGAAGAGTCGGTCAACGTGTGGGGAGAAGAGATATTCTTCAAAATTCCCGGTGTGAAGGACCACCGTGAAACAGCCACGACTCAGGTCAAAATCGGCGATGTCGCATTTTGGGGAGCCGGGCAGGTGCTGGCGATTTTTTTCGGGCGCACACCCATGAGTATGGGAGCGGATCCAGTCCCGGCCGATCGCGTGAATGTTGTTGGGCGGATCGTGGGGGATGCGACGGTGCTGCGACAGGTGATGGATGCTCCCAGGATTCGTGTCGAACCGCTGTAGAGTTCAGGTGCCCCATCACCATCGGCTTGTCAGCGAAAGACCGTCGGCCCTCGTGCCGATGAGAACAGCGTCATGAGACTGGCTAAAGAGCGCATTCACCACCTGGCCGACAGCTTGATCGGGCGGCTCCATACGCAAGGGTTCATCGAGGTGACGGGGGATAAGAAAGCCATGCGTGCCTCCCTGGAACAGACGATCACTGAAGAGTTGGCGGTCGAGGATCGGTTGAATGCGGAAATCCGGCAGCTGATGAAAGGTTATGAAAGGGAAATCGAACAGGGCCAGGTGGATTATCAGAAAATGTTTACCATGATTAAGCAGAAACTCGTGCGGGAACGGGGAATTATTTTGTAATGGTGATGAGTGAAGATCAGGTCAGTCACTTGTCGCATCTGATTCTCGGGACGATCAAGAAAAGTCCGCTCTGCCATCTCAAGCAGGATGAAGGGAAAGTCCTCCGGGAAATTAAACGGGTGCTCGCATCCGAATTGGCCCTGGAGGAAGAAATCGATCGAAAAGTAAAGGCCCGGCTGGCCTCCTATTCCCGTCCCATTGTCGAGGGAAGCCCCGAATGGGAAGTGCTCTACAGGAAAGCCTGCGAAGAAGAACAGCGAAAACACACGAAATCCTGACTGCCAGCCCAAATGGCTGCACGTCTCATTGAACGAAGTGGGTGGCGTTATGAAATGGATTGCTCTGACCGTCTCAATGTTGGTGATGCTGACCGCGGTCTCCTGTGCCAAACCGAAAGCAAAGCCGCTGACTCCTCTCACCTTGGCATCTGGAGCGCCTCCTCAAGCGGTAAGCCTCACCCAGCGTGGAACGGAAGCGTTTTCTGCAAAGCAGTTTGTTGACGCCAAGACCTTTTTTGACCAGGCTGTGAAGGCAGCTCCGGATTCCGGGCAGGCGCATTACAATTATGCGCTGTCGCTCAATGCCGTGGGAGAGACTGAGGAGGCCCGCCAACATTTCATCGATGCCGCCAACCTGGCGCCCGGCGATAAAGTGATTTGGGATTCGCCGGCGTTGAGGCCGTTCGGTAATCCCGACGTTCCGAAAGGGCCGCCGAAGGAGCACCCATATGGAACACGAAGACCGACATTTGGCGGCGGGCCGCGGTGATGCGACGAGAGGGATGAGAGGATGGAAAAGGACATAGAAGTAGGACACAAGGCGCCTGACTTTTCATTGCCGGACCAGGACGGGAAGAAGGTGAGGCTGAAGGACTTGAAGGGTCAACAGGTGGTCCTGTACTTCTATCCCAAGGACGATACTCCCGGCTGTACCACGCAAGCTTGCGGGCTGCGTGACTCGCTGTCCTCCATTAAAAAAGCAGGAGGACTGATCTTGGGGGTGAGCCTGGATGGACAGGAATCGCATCAGAAATTTATGGCCAAGTTCGGCCTGCCGTTCTCTCTCCTGAGCGACGAAGACGCAAAGGTTTCCAAGACGTACGGTGTGTACAAGCTGAAAAATATGTACGGGAAGAAATATTGGGGCATCGAACGGACCACCTTCATCATCGACGCGAGCAGTAAAGTATCGGCCATCTTTCGCAAGGTCAAAGTGGATCGGCACGTGGAAGATGTCCTGGCTGCGCTGCGGAGCCCTTCCTAGTAGGGTTGAAAAGCTATTTTGCAGGTCCCAGTGGCTCGACTGTGTAGAAACACGAGAAACCCACCCGCAGGATGTTCAAAATGGCCTTGTTGTTACCCGCCCAGCCCCGGCGCGCCAGCACGCGCCTTTCCACGGGATCGTTTGCCGTTCGTGCAGCGTCGTTCGTCTCTCGTTTCAGAACCAGTTGCGGTATGTTCACGAGATACGCTTCACGCTTCGCGAGTGTCGAGAGCGAGACTTGGTGAAAGGTGCGCTTGGCGCACTGGTTGGGCGGGTGAGATAATGACTGTTTCAAGATCCTGCTAGGCAATCTGCCAGTCATGCTATGCCGGAATGGTGCAGCCCGGATCTATTCTCGCACGACTATGGATGCCCTCGAAAAGACTTGGCATGCGCGTCGAGCGGCCGTACTGTCCGCGGTGCCGGGGCTCGGCCACCTCTATATCGGTGAGAAGCGTGGCTACTGGGTTCTTCTTGTCACGGTCAGTGTCCTCGGGGTGTGGCACGTGAATGGACTCGTGGCGACCATACTGTATGGCGGTCTCGTCGCGGTCGCAGCCTGGGATACCTTTCTCACCGTAAAACGGGATCGCGGATTGTTCTGACGTCCGCCATTATCTCGAAGAGGAGCGCCGCCTGCACCATGCCGATCAACTCAGTCTCCATGCAGCAGCGGGTTTGGCTGACGGGGATCATGCTGCTCGTTTCTCTACTAGTGTCCGATGGCATCTCCCACGCTGCATCAAAGATTTCTGCAGCCCTGACGGTTAGAGATGCGCTGACCGCACCCAATCATCCGGCACGGATCATCGCAAGGCTTATTCAAAAGGGAATGTTGACTGAGACGGGGCTCGGCGGAGAGTCATTGCAACTGGAAGTCTCCGGGAAGGTCGTTGGGACGGCGATGACCGGCGGTGACGGGCGCGCCTACTTCGAATATAGCCCTAAAATGCGCGGCAACGTTCCGTTCACGGTCACCCTGAGTCCCTCCCCAAGAGTAGAAGCCTCCAAAGCCTCCGGCCTGCTCGGAGTGTGGGAACATCGACGGCCGATCCTCTTTATTGAAGCCCTCGCGCTCATGGAAGAGAGTGGCGATCCTTCCGGTCTGTCACTGCCGATTGGGAAAAAGCCGCTCAGTGAATGGAAGCCGCAACCGGATGCGGCGGAAGAATTATCCCGCTTGTCGCAATTTTATTACAACGTTGTGTATCTCTTGGATCACCGTGCCGAGGACGCGGAATTTCGAACATGGCTGAACGAGCATAAATTTCCAGTGGGAGTCATCATACAGACGAACACGGGAACGGACGGATTGGGGACGCTACTGGACGATCTAAAAAAAGATG
>DAISKX010000105.1:0-9060 GCA_036820725.1 Nitrospiraceae bacterium | reverse complement strand
CCACCTCTTCGCAGGCCTCCAGCGGATTGGGTTTCACACAACTGCCATCGTCAGTTCCATCATTCCGATCCTGATCGGCAATGCAGACCGTGCGCTGGCAATGTCGCGACAACTTCTGGAGCACGGCGTCTATGCACCGGCTATTCGTCCACCGACAGTCCCCGCCTCCACCAGTCGGATTCGAGTGACGGTGACCGCGGACCACACCACAGACCAGTTGAATGAAACTCTTGCTGCGTTCGAACACGTGGGACAATCGCTCAAACTCGTGTAGACCGACCACCTCTTTCAACCTCTTCTCCCATCTCCGTACTTCCGTTGCTTTACACTGGTCACCGGTTCTGTCTATTTTATTGCTTTCTGAACACTGTATGGCATCATCCGGAGTAGTTCTATTCCGTATCATTACTTCATGCCAAGGCTGTTTCCTCACAAACATTAATTCCTCCAGCCAGGAGCCTCCGAATGATTGATATTTCGAAGCTATTAACATTTGCCGTTCAACAAGGGGCGTCCGATTGCCATATCAGCTCCGGCGAACCCCCGATGATCCGTCTTCACGGTGACCTTAAGAAACTGGACCACCCTCCCTTAAGTCAGGATGAAACCCACGCGCTGATTTATGACATGATGAGCGACGTCCAGCGAAAGAACTTTGAGGAACATCGTGAATGCGACTTCTCGTTCGATTTGGGGGATATTGCACGCTTCCGCGTCAACGTCTTCATTCAGGGCCGTGGCCTTGGAGCGGTGTTCCGAACGATTCCCACGGAGATTCTCCCGCTGGAAAAACTCGGCATGCCCCCGATCCTTCGGCAACTCTGTGACCGAGAGAAAGGTCTGATTCTCGTCACAGGCCCGACTGGATCGGGAAAATCCACCACGCTCGCTGCGATGATCGATTATCTGAATAATACGTATGAGGGACATATCCTCACGATTGAAGATCCGATCGAGTTCGTGCACAAATCAAAAAAGTGCCTGGTCAATCAGCGCGAGCTGGGAGTGCATACACTTTCGTTTGCGAATGCGCTGCGGGCGGCCCTGCGTGAAGACCCTGACATTGTGCTCGTCGGTGAAATGCGAGATCTCGAAACGATTCAACTTGCTTTGACGGCAGCCGAAACCGGACACCTCGTCTTCGCCACGTTACACACGTCGAGCGCACCGAAGACCGTGGATCGCATCATCGATGCCTTTCCTCCCAACCAGCAAGCGCAGGTTCGGGCCCAGCTCTCTGAAACGCTCGAAGCTGTGTTGACGCAAACCTTACTCAAGAAGAAAAACGGCGGCCGAGTCGCCGCGGTGGAAATCATGATGGGTACGACTGCAGTCCGTAACTTAATTCGCGAGGCCAAGCTCCACCAGATTCCGGGGGTCATGCAGGCCAGCCAAAAAGACGGCATGCAGACGATGGATATGGCGCTCGTCGAACTCGCGAGCCGTGGCATTGTAACCAAAGCTGAAGCGCAGTCCAGGAGCATGAATCCGAATCTGTTCGGAATGGCCGCCGGGGGCGCCGCCTAAACCGGGCGCGACGGCAATACTGATTTTTCACAACGCGGCATAACGAGGATCACCATGGATGTTCGAACTCTCTTGGAAGTAATGGTGAAACAGGAAGCATCGGACCTCTACCTCACGGTGGAGGCCCCACCTGTCTATCGGATTCATGGATCGACCCACCGCACCGACGCACCTCCGTTCACCAACGAGCAACTCGAGTCGTTGGCTCTTGCGATGATGCGCGGCCAGCAACGGGGAGAATTCGAAGAGAAAATGGAAATGAATCTGGCCTTGTACTACAAAGATCTCGGCCGCTTCCGGGTCAACGTGTTTCGTCAGAAGGGAAATGTGGGACTGGTATTTCGACACATCAAAGCCGAAATCATGACCGTCGAGCAGCTGGAATTGCCGCCCACGATCAAAGATATCGCGATGACCAAACGCGGACTGGTGCTCGTCGTGGGCGCGACAGGCTCGGGAAAATCGACGACGCTGGCCGCCATGATCGATCATCGCAACAGCATCCATGCAGGCCACATCATCAGCGTCGAAGATCCCATCGAGTTCGTACATCACCATAAGAAATCGATTGTGACACAGCGGGAGGTGGGGTTTGACACCCACTCTTTCGGCAATGCGTTGAGAAACACGTTGCGACAGGCCCCTGACGTCATTCTGATCGGAGAAGTCCGGGATACGGAAACGATGGAGGCTGCGATTACATTTGCCGAGACCGGCCATCTTTGCCTCGGCACCTTGCACTCAAACAACGCGAATCAGGCGATCGAACGCATCATGAACTTCTTCCCTGTCGAACGACACGCGCAGATTTATCTGCAGCTCAGCCTGAATCTCCGCGCGGTCATCTCACAACGCCTCATTCCTTCCGTGGACGGACGTCGTGTGCCGGCACTCGAAATCATGTTGGATACGCCGCGCATCAAGGATCTGGTCAAAAAGGCCGAAATCGACACCCTCAAAGAGGCCATGGAACAAGGAATCGATGAAGGGTGCCAAACCTTTGATCACGTGCTCTTTCAGCTCTATAAGGCCGGAAGGATCAGCATTGAGCAGGCACTGATCAATGCCGATAGTGCCAACAACCTTCGTCTCAAGATCAAACTGGAAGGTCTGAAGGGAGATGACGCAGTGAACGCTCTCCTCGACAAGGAAAAGAAAGACGAGAGAGGGTTTCAAATCCAGGGAGGTCAGGCCGGTCAGAGCACCCTTCGCAACCGGTAGAATTTCGTCCTCTCGCCCTCTCCCCCACAATTTCCCGGTGCCGATTAATCCAACTCCGCCCGAGGCTGGATCATCTCGGTTGACGATCCGAGGTCTCCGTGAGCCGTTCAAGATACGAGGACATCTGATCCAGGGCCCCTGCGCTCAACTTGCTTCCGTACCAACCTGGCATCGTTTTGTCTGGATAACCCGACACAACATAATCCCCCGGCGAGACGATCGACTCCACGATGTATTCCCGAACCGTTTTGGCTCGGCCAGTGTATGCAGGGTCCGCCAGCCGTTTGACCCCGTTCGTACCGAGCAAAAGGGGCGGACCGACCCGCCCGGTTGCCCCGGTGATTCCTGGGATCGCATGGCAGACCGGACACCCTGCTCGAGCAAACTGCTCCTGGATTGATTCTTCCCCGGTTACAAGAGGGACCATCGTCGGATCCAAACGACGCAGGTCGGTTCCGGGTTCGCGAGTGCTCGGGGAGTGACTGGAATTCCCACGCCAGACTGAGGCTGCCGCAATGAGAAAAACCGTCGCTGCAATGGCAGCCATCCACGCCTTTTCATTGTGGTTGGAAGGAGGAGAAGATGTAGAACCAGATGCCGGGAATGCCACAAGATTAAGAGAATGAGGCAAACCAGCGACGTGTCATACCGACTTCCATTTGATCGTGCACCCGATCGCGTGTGTGTACGGCTCGACAGGAACAGATCCCGATAGCAACCGCTCGACGGCATCGCGCACATAGGATCGGGTGACCAGCTGCGGCTTCTGCCATTGATCATCGAACTTGCCGGAATAACGGACGTGACGAAGGCCATCGAGAACAAACAGTTGAGGCGTATGGGTGGCGCCATAGGCCCGCGCAATGGATTGAGAGTCATCCCGAAGATAGAGAAAGTTGAATCCCTTCTCCTTGGCACGGGTTTTCATCTCGTCGAAACTATCTTCCGGGTACTGGTGCGCATCATTGGAATTGATCGCCACCAGTTTCAGACACCCCTCATACTCCCGCTGCATCGCGATCATTCGATCTTCGTAAGCCTGCACATAGGGACAATGATTGCACGAGAAGACAATGAGTAGGATGGGATAATCGCTGAGATCTGACAGGGCCCAGGTCTTGCCGTCCACTCCGGGTAGCGAAAAGCCAGGAGCCTTATCACCGATATGCAGGATGCCGCTGACTTTGGTCGGATCATTCGTCATCGAGTTGTTTCCAAACACCGCATAGCGCAATCAGCATTCCTATTCTTTCTTCGGTGCGGCCATGGCACAGCGGAACCCAACCGTGCGATCTTGAAACTCAGGCTCTGCCGAAAAGCGTGCCGTCACGCGAATTGCAGCCGGGAGATCGGCCCATGATCCTCCGCGAATGACTTTCTTCTCTCCGGTGGTCGGGCCTGTCGGATTCTTGTCGGAACTCTTGGGATAATATTCACGATCATACCAGTCGGCTACCCATTCAGCCGCATTTCCAGCCATATGATTCAGGCCATATGGACTCTTCCCCCCTTCCTTCAACCCATGTCTCACACTCATGCCCTCAAGACCGGCGCCGACAGGCACCAGCGTAACCGCTTCACTGACCCACACCCCGCGATTGTAATTGGCAATGTCGACAAACGGCTGCATTTGACCCCATGGAAACCGACGACCATCGGTGCCTCGTGCTGCCTTCTCCCATTCCGCTTCGGTGGGTAAACGTTTGCCGGCCCATTTGCAATACGCCACGGCTCCCTCCCAACTCATACCGATCGCAGGGCGGTCCCCAACCGTCGTGGCGGCTTCATCGTCCCAGGTAGACGGCGAATCGTATTTCGCTCCTTCGAGAAACTTCTGGTAGGCGCTCATCGTCACTTCGTACTGATCGATCAAGTACGGATCCAAGGTCACCTGATGCTCGGGCCGCTCATTCGGCAACCCATCATTGCTGCCCATCGTAAACGGTCCACCGGGGATCAAGACCATAGGCATGCCATCTTTCCCTTTGACGAGATCCGGTGATCCATTCTGACCACTCTGACCACCTGATTTTGCGGGAGGCTCCGCCGCATGACTCGCCAGTGCACTTACACAGATCAAAACCGGTAACCACAGCATTCTCATGACCGCCTCCTGCACAATGTACACATGAACTATGAACGCGTATGACCACCACAAAGTGTAACTGTCACTTGACAGAAACTCAACCATCTCCTACGCACTGATTGGGCGTCCCGAAAGCCTTATGGACGTATGTAATTTGGTCACATGGCCATTCTACACTGAACCGCCTCACGAGCGGATAGGACGGTAGGTTTCCCTGAGGAGGGCACCTCCGACATGGGACTGGTCGCTGCACCCGGAACACGTACTTTCTCCAGGCATGAAAGCTCCTATCCGCATCTCCATCAAATTAGGGCCGGATGCACCTAAAATAGTCGGGCGCGTTCTTGCATACTGTCCGTCGTTCCTGAGGCAGCTACGACTCGGGCAGTCACGAACAAATACGCAACAGGTCTCGCCATCACGATGACGTTGTGACCACGCAGGTCCAAAGCATCTGATCCCTAACCGAGGAGGTTCGCTGCCCACCTCTTTGTCTCTAAGAGAAAGGGTCTTTGAGGTTGTTTGATCTCCCACCGGTCCCCCCCGACAGGATAAGCTCCGCCAATTCCAGCGTTTCGCTTTGTAGTTCTCATGACACTCGTCCGCCATTGATATCATTGGGTCAGCACCGGCTGTGAGGACGAATTCCATGGTGAGACTCGACGCACCCCACCTTATCCCCACAACACAATGACCGACGCGCTCATGAGAAAGACAGGTTCCATCACTCGTGCACCGCACCAAACCACCTATCTGGTGGCCATAACCGCGTCGCTCGTCATCATCTTCGTCCTCGATTCGCTCACGCCGCTTGGTGTGTCGGTCTGGGCTCTGTATATTTTTCCTCTGAACCTCTCCTCCCATATTGCGACGCATCGGGCACCGTTTGTCACCGCAGCCATCTGTTCTATTTTGACCGTGGCGGGTTACCTGACGTCGCCGATCATTACGGACATGCAGACGGCATTTCCGCTCTTCAACAGAGGCATCATCCTTGGTGTGTACTGGATCGTTGCGGTACTTGTCGTCAGACAGCGAGTGGTCACGGACCAACTCGTCCAGATCGCAACTCTCGAGGTGGAAAACAGGGCCCATCTCCTGCGCCAGGACGCGCTGCGCAAAAACGCGGATGAGATTTACGATCTCTATAACCATGCACCGTGTGGATATCATTCTCTGGATCCACATGGCACCTTCGTGGCCATGAATGATACCGAGCTGAGCTGGCTCGGGTACACCCGTGATGAGATCGTAGGCGTCAAGCGGTTCTCCGACCTCCTCACCCCCCCCAGCAAGGAACTATTCCGCATTCAATTCTCCCATCTCGTCGCCGAGGGCATAGTCCGTGACCTCGAGCTTGAACTGATCCGCAAGGATGGGACCATTATCAATGTGCTCCTGAACGCGACCGCTATCCGCAATACCGATGGAGCCTTTCTCCGTAGCCGATCGACCATGGCAGATCTGACCACCCGTAAACGCATCGAAGAACAGTTGGCTCAAAAGACGGCCATTCTCGAATCTGTGTTGAACAACATCGGGGAAGGCGTGATTGTCGCCGACTTGCAGGGCCGCCATATCCTTTTAAATCGCGCAGTCCAAGATATCCTGGGCGAAGACTTGCGCCACTCTGCATTCACGCCTACCGAGGCGACCGGACACTTCGAGATGTATTTGCCCGACCAACGGACGCCCTACGCGGCCGAGCAACTCCCGCTTGCCAAAGCGATTCGAGGCGAATCGGTGGATCAGGCGGAACTGTTCCTGCGCAGTGCCGGGCATCCTCATGGCCTATGGCTCAGCATGACGGGTCGTCCTCTTACGGATAACACGGGAACCCCAAGGGGCGGCGTGGTGGTGTTTCACGACGCGACCGAAGGGAGACGGACCAGGGACGAGCTCGAACGCCGCGTACACGAACGGACGGAGGAATTGACTCATACAAATCAGCGCCTGGAGCAAGAACTCCAGGAACGACGGCGGGTCGAGGCGGCCCTGCGGGAAAACGAAGAACGCCTTGCATTGTTCTTTCAGTACATTTCTGCACCCGTTGCCATGTTTGATCGCGACATGCGCTATGTGTCGGTCAGCCAACGGTGGTTGACCGACTTCCGCCTGGGGCACCAGGATGTGATCGGCCGATCTCATTATGAGGTGTTCCCCGAGATTCCCGAGCGGTGGCGTGAGATCCATCGACGCTGCCTCCAAGGCGCTGTCGAACGGGCGGATGAGGATCCTTTCGAAAGACCCGATGGATCCGTGCAGTGGATTCGATGGGAGATCCGCCCCTGGTACACTGCAACTCGGGGAATTGGCGGCGTCATCATTTCAGCGAAGACGTCACGGCGCGCAAACAGGCGATGGCAGCAATCCAAGAAAGCGAAGAACGGTTGGCAGGCATTATCGGCTCGGCCATGGATGCCATCATCACCATCGACGAGCAGCAACTCGTCACGAATTTCAACGGCTCCGCAGAACGCATGTTCTGCTGCAATGCCGGCGAGGCGCTCGGTCAATCGATCAATCGATTTATCCCCGAGCGCTTCCCCCCAGCCCACGCAGCTCATATCACGCCATTTGGGAGCACCTCCGACACCAAACGTCAGATGGGGACATTGGGAACGATTTATGGGCTTCGCGCGAACGGCGAGGAATTTCCAATCGAAGCGTCGATTTCGCAACTTCAGGCGCAGGGGGAAAAGTTTTATACCGTCATTCTGCGAGACATCTCTCAGCGGAAGCAAGCTGAGGACGCCTTGGAAGCCAGCGAACGTCACTTCCGCGAGCTTATCGAGCTCATTCCACAACTCGTATGGACGTGTCTACCCAATGGATACTGCGACTACTTCAACCCCCAGTGGGTTCAGTACACAGGATTGCCCGAGGACCAGCAGCTCGGCAGTGCATGGCTGAACCAACTACATCCGGATGATCGCGAGCACACTGCCTCGGAGTGGGAGCACACGGTCGCGCAGGGCCGACCGTTTGAGGCCGAGTTTCGTATTCGACGCGCCGACGGCATGTACCGTTGGTTTCAAACACGGGCCATCCCCTTTCGCGACGATCATGACGTCATCCTGAAGTGGTTTGGAACGAATACCGACATCCACGATCGAAAATTGTGGGAAGAACTGCAAGGCAGGCTCGGCTCGATCATCGAGTATTCGGACGATGCGATTATCAGCAAATCCTTGAACGGAACGGTGCAGACCTGGAACCAAGGCGCGGAACGAATGTTCGGCTATGCGGCCGAGGAAATCATCGGAAAGTCCATTCTCACCCTCATCCCATCGGAACGTCATCAAGAAGAAACTGCGATCATGAAGAACATTCAGGACGGTAATCGATTTCAGCATTTCGAAACGATTCGTCGACGAAAAGATGGCTCGTGCATCGATGTGTCTCTAACCATTTCGCCGGTCAAGAATGCCGGCGGTACCATCATCGCGATCTCCAAGATTGCACGAGATATCTCGGCGCGCAAGCGGACGGAGGAGACGTTGCAGCAGCACAATAAGTTGATTGAGCTCTCGCATGAACCGATACTCGTCTGGGATCTTGACAGTGGTATTACGGAGTGGAACCGAGGATGCACACAGCTCTACGGCTATACATCTACCGAAGCCGTCGGGCAAAGTAGCCACGGCTTGCTCTGTACGCAATTTCCCTGCTCTTTTCCCGATATTCTGTCCACATTGTGGTCGACCGGTGAGTGGAGCGGCGAGGTACGCCATAGAGCCAAAAACGGCAATGAAGTCATCGTGGAGAGCAGTTGAGGACTTCTCAAAACACATGGGCGCAAGCTGGTGCTGGAAGCGAATCGCGACATCACCGAACGCAAGAAAGCGGAACGTTCGCTCCTCAGGAAGAACAAAGACCTGGAGACCCTCCTGCATGTGACCTCCCACGATCTCAAGGAGCCGCTTCGCAGCATTGAAAGCTTTTCACATCTGGTTCAAGAGCGCTATGCCGATCGGCTCGACGAAAAGGGGCAGGATTATCTCCGGCGGGTCGTGCGGGCGGCACAGCGACTCGATCGTCTCCTCACGGACATTCTGAATCTCTCACGCGCACAGCGGATGGAATCGCCTCTCGAGGAAGTCGACGCCGAGGCCATCATCGGCGACGTGTTGAAGCGACTCGAAAACCGTTCGAAAGAAACGGGGCTCGCATTAGGGTTGCGTCTCCCCTCCCCCGGCTGCGAGTGAATCGTATCTGGGCGACGC
>DAISKX010000104.1:0-9118 GCA_036820725.1 Nitrospiraceae bacterium | reverse complement strand
CCAAGCGCCTCAGCGCGGATGTCATCAACTTCTCGCCCTCGTCGAGCAGCGTGGTGAAAGGAGAAACGCTGCTGGATACCGCGCGCAATATCGAGGCCATGCAGGCGGACCTGATCGTGCTCCGTCACCCCTCGGCAGGAGCGGCGGACACGCTCGCGCGAGGGGTCAAATCCTCGGTCATCAATGCGGGCGACGGATGGCATGAACATCCCACGCAGGCGCTGCTTGATCTGTTCACAATCCGCGCACGAGGCATGGAGTTTCGAGGACTCTGCGTCACCATCGTCGGAGACGTTGCCCATAGCCGCGTCGCGCGCTCGAATATCTACGCGCTGACGAAGCTCGGCGCGGAGGTGCGCGTCGTGGGACCGCCCACCATGATCCCCTCTCACATCGAACGGATGGGCGTCAAAGTCTTCTACGATCTGGACGAAGCCTTGCGGGATACCCAGGTCATCATGATGCTGCGGTTACAGTTGGAGAGACAGGGACGCGCCCTCTTCCCGACCATTCGGGAGTATGCCCGCCTCTATGGCTTGACTGCCGAACGGGTCAAGCTTGCCCAACCGGGAGCCATCGTCATGCATCCGGGACCTATCAATCGAGGCGTGGAGATCGCCCCGGAGGTGGCGGACAGCATTTCGTCCGTTATCCTGGATCAGGTGGCCAATGGCGTGGCGGTCCGAATGGGAATCCTGTATCTCATGTCGGGCGCAGGGTGACCACGAAAACGTTGAATGAAGAATGATGAGTGAGGGCGGGAATTGGCGATTGGATCATTGCCGATTGATCCATTGTGTAAATGAACTGGCGAGTCAATGCTGCAAGCATTCAATGAAAACCTACGCCTCACGATTGACGTATGACGGTTGAATGGCGATTATCCTTCAATGTGTTGAACTGTTGAGTTAGGAGCAGTATGACGATATTGATCAAAGACGGCCATGTCATCGATCCGGGACGATGGAACGGACCCGCCGACGTGTTGATTGAGAACGGCGTCATTGCAGCTGTCTCACCGGGTCTCTCCGCACCAAAAACGGCCACGCTGGTTCACGCAAAAGGGCAACTGATCCTGCCGGGGTTCATCGATCTGCATGTGCATTTTCGGGAACCGGGATTTGAATACAAGGAAACAGTGCAAACCGGCACCGCGTCTGCGGTGGCCGGAGGATTTACCTCCGTCTGTTGTATGCCGAACACCAATCCCGTGAACGACAATCAGTCCATCACGGAGCTGATCCTGGAGCGGGCCAAAAGCGCAGGCAACGCACACGTGTTTCCGATCGGGGCCATCACCAAGGGCTCCGAAGGAAAGGAACTGGCAGAGATCGGGGATTTACGGCGTGCCGGCTGCGTGGCCATCTCCGACGATGGCCGACCGGTGATGAATAGTCTGGTGATGCGAAGAGCCATGGAGTATGCGCGCGCGTTCGACATCCCGATCGTCGACCATTGCGAGGATCTTCATTTATCCGAGGGCGGATGCATGAACGAAGGCCTGGTGTCCACGGAACTCGGGCTGCCGGGAATTCCGGCTGCCGCCGAAGATGTCATGGTGGCGAGAAACATTTCCTTGGCAGAACTGACCGGAGCGCGGCTTCACCTCGCGCATATCAGCACGGCCGGTTCCGTTCGTCTGGTCCGTGAAGCCAAGTCACGCGGCCTACACGTCACCGCAGAAGCCTGTCCGCACCATTTCACACTGACCGAGGAGGTCGCTCGCGGCTACAATACACATGCCAAAATGAATCCACCGCTTCGCACCTGGCACGATGTGCAGGCCATTAAGGAAGGTTTGCGCGACGGGACCATCGATGTCATCGCGACGGACCACGCACCCCATGCCCCCCAGGAAAAACAGCAGGAATTCACTGAAGCGCCGTTCGGCATCGTCGGATTGGAAACCGCGTTGCCGTTGACGCTCGCATTAGTGGATGAAGGAATTCTCAGTGTGGAAGCGGCAGTATCCAAACTCACAAGCCAGCCGGCCAAAGCCTTTGGCCTCTCGAAGGGAACGCTTGCCGTGGGGGCGGATGCCGATGTGGTGCTCGTTGATCCTCAGGCTCACTGGGAAATAGACCCGAGCCGCTTTCGATCGAGAAGCCGGAACACGCCCTTTGCCGGATGGAAGGTCAAGGGTCAGGTCACCACCACGATCGTGAGCGGACGGCTCGTCTTCGAACTCATCCCGGCCGGTCGGTAGCCGACGTGCGACGGGCACTGGTTGCGTGCATCACGGTGGAATTGACTGCGCTTGGGGTATGGATCGGCGGACTTGTCATTCTGGTTGGAGCAGTGATTCCCGCGGTATTCAATACGTTCGGCGGACAGGATTCGGGAGGGTTTTTCCTCACCCGCGCGTTCGAGGGATACAATCGAATCGTCCTGATTGCCGTCGCGGTGCTGATGCTGGGGACGGTCGGACGGGCCTGGCTCAACCGGCGTGGAGTCATCGATTATCCTGTGTCATCCAGCGAATGGAACGTGTTAGGTCTGATGGTCCTGATTGCCGGTGCGATCATGTTCGTCCTGCATCCACAGGCCGCGGCTCTCCAAGCACAAGCCTTCGCGACGAATGGGGACGCGGCGAGAAAAATTGCGTTCGACGCATTTTTTAGACTGCACTGGCCGATTCGTATACTCTACGTGGTCAACATGGGACTCGGCATCGTGCTCCTCGGCATACGCATCAGATCATGGCTTGAACGGGCATAGGAAATGACGGTGAAGAAGGCCATTTTAGCGCTCGCAGATGGAATCTGGTTTGAAGGACTCGCGCTCGGCTACGAAGGCGAGACGGCCGGTGAAGTGGTCTTCAACACGGCCATGACCGGATACCAGGAAGTGCTGACCGATCCTTCGTATAAGGGTCAGATTGTTACCATGACCTGTCCACAGATCGGCAATTACGGAGTGACTGCGGAGGATGACGAGTCCCGGCGGATTTGGGCTGAAGGGTTCATCGTCAAGGAATCAAGCCGCCTTGCCAGCAACTGGCGACACAAGCAGGGGTTACAAGAGTATCTGGCACAGGGCAGGATCGTGGCCATCGAAGGGATCGATACGCGTGCGTTGACCCGACATCTCCGGGAGAAGGGTTCGCAGCAAGGATGGATTTCTCATTGTGATCTGGATCCCTGCCGCGCAGTCGAGCACGCCCAACGGGCACCGAGCATTATCGGACGGGATCTGGCGGGCGCGGTCACCTGTCCCCGAACGTATGAATGGACGGAGGGGACGGGAGTCTGGGCACCCAAGCTCAAGACGGAGGTTCAGGCGGCCGCCGCAGACGCTCCTCAATGGAAGGTCGTCGCCTATGACTTCGGAGTGAAACACAATATCCTGCGCCGGTTGGTCGATGTCGGATGTCAGGTCACGGTCGTGCCGGCGTCAACCACCGCAGACGCCGCGCTCGCGCTGAATCCTGACGGCATCTTTCTTTCGAACGGGCCGGGTGACCCCGAAGGCGTTCCGTATGCGATCAACGCCGTGAGGGACCTGATCGGCCGCAAACCTATTTTCGGAATTTGCCTCGGCCACCAAATCCTGGGTCTTGCGCTTGGCTTACAGACCTACAAGCTGAAATTCGGGCATCATGGAGCCAACCATCCCGTCATGGATCTACGGACAGGTAAGGTGGAAATCACGTCGCAGAATCACAATTTCGCGGTCAAGGACCTCGCCGCCGAGGGTCGGAACGCCGGACACGATGCCATCGTGTCGACCCGGTTCGGGGGCGTCCGAACCAGCCACACCAGCCTGAACGATCAATCGGTCGAGGGCATGGTCTGTCTCGATCAACCGGTCTTCTCAATTCAATATCATCCCGAAGCATCACCGGGACCACATGACTCCTCGTACCTCTTCGAAGAGTTTGTGCAGCTCATGGAGAAATCACATGGATAAGCGACTGCGTGCCTGTGCCTTTGTGATCGGACTGTTCCTGGCGCCGCTTCATGCCGGCTGCATCACCATCAATCTCCCTCCCGGACCGTCAGCGCTTCAGGAATACAAAGTGGGCGGTACCGGAAAAGACAAGGTGTTACTCATGCAGCTGTCTGGCGTTATCAGCTCCGAGAGCCGGGAAGGGTTCTACACCTATCCCAGCCTGGTCGCCACCATTAAAGAGGAGCTCGGCAAGGCCGCCAAGGATGAGCGCGTCAAGGCGATCGTCCTCCGCATCAACAGCCCCGGTGGCACCGTTACGGCATCCGACGTCATCTATCACGAACTGAAAAGCTTTAAGACCGCGCGGAACATTCCGATTGTCGCGTCGATTATGGATGTAGGCGCTTCCGGCGGCTACTATATCGCCTCGGCCGCAGATGCCGTCATGGTGCATCCGTCCTCCGTCACGGGAAGCATCGGTGTGATCATGCTGACCGTCAACGCGCGAGGGCTGCTGGAGAAGGTCGGCGTGGAAGCAAACGCCGTCACCTCGGGCCCGCGCAAGGACATGGGATCGCCATTTCGTCCGATGTTGCCGGAGGAGCGTGCGATCTTCCAAAGTGTGATCGACTCGTTTTATCAGCGGTTCCTCCAGGTCGTTCATGAAGGGCGTCCGAATCTGACGCCTGACCAGATCAAGAAATTAGCCGACGGCCGCATCTATTCCGGAGAACAAGCGAAGGCCTCCGGTCTGGTCGACGAGGTGGGTTATCTCGAAGACGCGATCGACATCGCCAAGAAGAAGGCAGGGCTCACGGATGCGAAGGTGGTGACCTATCGGCGAGCCGGTGAATACCAGAACAATGTGTATTCCCGTATGTTCGGAACGGGATCCGGTCTGAACGCGCTGGCGAACGTCGACCTCCTGTCACTGGTGCACGGAGGGACCCCCCAATTCATGTATTTGTGGATGCCATAATGGTCTGTCAGGTCGATTGACGATGCGGGTCATTTGCTGATTGAATGGATTTCTTATGGCTGCGTCTTCACGTCGAGACATCAACCGATCCTTTACACAGCTCATGGATCGACGAGCACTCTTGGGACTCGGGGTTCGCACAGTCGCGGGCCTATGGTCTTTGGTCGGTATGGGCGCAAGATTGGGCCTCCTTCAAGGATTCGCCGGTTGTGTGCGGGCGCCCGGCACCGCGCGAGATCAGTTCATTTACTTGTCCGAAGAAAAAGAAATGGCGATGGGGCTCGGAGCATTCCGGGAAGTCCTGCGCCAGGCGCCGCTCAGTGACAATCCGGAAATCAACGAAATGGTCCATCGTGTGGGCGATCGCATCGCCAAGGCCGCCAACAAACCGGAGTATCAATGGGAGTTTGCGGTGATTCAAGACGACAAGACGATCAACGCGTTTGCGTTACCAGGTGGAAAGGTTGCAGTCTTTACGGGCATTCTCAAAGTTACGAAAACTGAAACAGGATTGGCCACCGTGATGGGTCACGAAGTGGCACACGCGCTTCAGCGCCACGGCGCAGAACGAATGAGCCGGGGTATTCTGGAGCAGATCGGACAACTCGGCGCCTTGGCGGCCGGGGCAGCCACCGGTCGAGCGGATGCAGCGATGGCCGCCATGACGGCATACGGTGTCGGCGTCTCCTTGCCGTTCGACCGCAGGCAAGAATCGGAAGCTGACTACATTGGCCTCCGCCTGATGGCGCAAGCCGGCTATGATCCCAGCCAGGCCGTCTCATTCTGGGAACGTATGAGCGGGTGTCCTCGATCCATGATCGGCAAGCTCTGTTTCAGATCGCAGCAGGCCATTCCTGAATTCTTGTCGACCCATCCTTCCGATGTGACACGCATCAATCAGATCGAAGCATGGGTGCCTGAAGCCATGAAACATTACCGTCCCGATTTGGCGCCTCAACCTCAACACCCGGTGCAGCCCTATCGACCACCAATCGGTCCCATGCCGGATACGCTGCCCCAAACCGGTTAGCCCCATTCATCGAGGTCGTACGTGCCACGTCGAACGGACATTCAATCTATTCTTCTGATCGGTTCAGGCCCCATCATCATCGGCCAAGCCTGCGAATTCGATTATTCGGGAACCCAGGCCTGCAAGGCATTGAAGGAGGAAGGCTATCGGGTCATCCTGATCAATAGTAATCCCGCCACAATCATGACCGATCCGGATTTCGCGGATCGGACGTATGTTGAACCCATCACCCTCGATGTCGTAGAAAAGGTCATCGAGCGTGAACGGCCCGATGCATTGCTGCCGACGATGGGAGGCCAAACCGCGCTCAATGCGGCGGTCGGATTGGCCAAGCGGGGAGTGCTTCAGAAATACGGCGTGAAATTGATCGGCGCATCTGCAGAAGCCATCCATAAAGCCGAAGATCGCGATGCCTTCCGTCATGCCATGTGGCGCATCGGCCTCAAAGTCCCGGATAGTGCCGTGACGACGTCGCTGGTCGAAGCGGAAGAGCACGTCAAACTGATCGGTTTTCCGGCGATTGTCCGACCCTCCTTTACGCTGGGCGGCACCGGCGGCAATATTGCCTACAATATCGAAGAATTCCGCAAGCATGTCGAATGGGGCCTCGCAATGAGCCCCGTGCGCCAAGTGTTGATCGAACAGTCGGTGATCGGTTGGAAAGAATTCGAGCTCGAGGTCATGCGCGATCTCAAGGACAACGTCGTCATCGTGTGCCCGATCGAAAATCTCGATCCCATGGGTATCCACACCGGTGACAGCATTACAGTCGCCCCCGCGATGACGCTCACCGACAAGGAATATCAGATGATGCGTGATGCCGCGGTCCGGATCATCCGGGAGATCGGCGTCGATACCGGCGGCTCCAATATTCAGTTCGGCATCAACCCGGTCAACGGAGACATGGTGGTGATCGAGATGAATCCCCGCGTCTCGCGCAGCTCGGCGCTGGCCTCAAAGGCGACAGGATTCCCGATTGCCAAGATCGCCGCCAAATTAGCGGTCGGCTACACGCTTGACGAAATCACGAATGACATCACCGGCGTCACGAAAGCCTCCTTCGAACCCACGATCGACTATGTCGTCGTCAAGATTCCCCGCTTCGCGTTTCAAAAATTCCCCGGAGCAGATCCGACCTTGACCACCCAGATGAAATCGGTGGGGGAGGTCATGGCCATCGGACGGACGTTCAAGGAATCGTTGCAGAAGGCGATCCGCTCTCTTGAACTCGAACAGTTCGGGCTGTCATCCAAACTAAATCTGGATCGGACGATTCCCGCGGATCTTGACAAGGAGGAGGCACGGGAACGGATTCGCACGGGGATCCGAACTCCGCTGCCAGACCGGCTCTGGCGCATCGCCGACGGCATCCGCCTCGATATGACGAACGACGAACTGTATGACCTGACCAGAATCGACCCGTGGTTTTTGGAACAGGTGCGCGACATCATCGGTTTCGAAAAACGGCTCACCACGGAAGGGGACCCTCGGGAAGGCAAGGCTCTCTCGCCCGAACTTCTTTCCCAAGCCAAGACGTTGGGCTTTTCGGATGAACGGATTGCACAACTGGTGGGGGTACCTCAGGCGAAGGTCCGGCAATGGCGTACAACGCCGCCTTCGTCTGAACAACGGTTACGCGTCACCTACAAACGCGTGGACACGTGCGCCGCGGAATTTGAAGCGCACACTCCGTATCTCTACTCGACCTATGAGCAGGAATGTGAAGCGAGACCCACCGATCGCAAGAAGGTGATGATCCTCGGGGGGGGGCCAAACCGAATCGGTCAAGGAATCGAGTTCGATTATTGTTGCGTGCATGCGGCCATGGCTCTGCGGGAGGAAGGTATTGAAACCATCATGGTCAACTGCAATCCTGAAACGGTAAGCACCGACTATGATACGTCTGATCGTCTCTACTTCGAACCGTTGACGGAGGAAGATGTCCTCAACATCGTCGATCGTGAGCAGCCTCTCGGGGTCGTGCTGCAATTCGGGGGTCAGACTCCGTTGAAGCTCGCGCTGTCGCTGTCGCAGGCCGGAGTACGGATTCTCGGCACCAGTCCCGATGCCATCGACCGAGCCGAAGACCGTGAACGTTTTCGAGAACTCTTGAACAAACTCGGGTTACGGCAGGCAGAAAGCGGAACGGCTCGCTCGGTCGAGGAGGCGCTGCGCATTGCCGCGGAGATCTCTTATCCCGTCATGGTACGGCCGTCCTACGTGTTGGGTGGCCGATCCATGCAGATCGTGTACGATGAGGCCGGCCTATTGGGGTACATGGGTTCGGCGGTAAAAGCCTCGCCCAAACATCCGGTGTTGATCGATCGATACTTGCGCGATGCGATTGAAGTGGACGCCGACGCGATTTCGGACGGGCGGACGGTGGTGGTGGCCGGCATTATGGAACATATCGAAGAAGCCGGTGTGCATTCCGGCGACTCGGCCTGTTCCCTTCCCCCCTACACGCTGAATAAAGCGATCATTGAGGAAATCCGCAGGCAAATGACCGTGTTGGCACTCGAATTGGGGGTGGTCGGTTTGATGAATGCCCAGTTTGCCGTCAAGGACGAGATCATTTATGTGTTGGAGGTCAATCCGCGAGGCTCGCGAACAGTGCCTTTCGTCAGCAAGGCCATCGGCATCCCCCTGGCCAAGCTGGCCATGAAGGTGATGGTAGGACGGACATTGGAAGATCTGCGCTTCACCACCGCCCCTGCGCCGGCGCATCTTTCCGTGAAGGAAGCCGTCTTCCCCTTCACCAAATTCGCAGGTGTGGACGTGCTCCTCGGGCCGGAAATGAAATCCACCGGGGAAGTCATGGGCATTGACAGTGATTTCGGCTGGGCGTTCGTCAAATCTCAGGCCGGTGCCGGGTCCATGCTTCCCACAACCGGTACTGCATTTGTCAGCGTCAAACAGGAGGACCGTGCCCTTGCCTGCGATGTGGCCCAACGACTGACGCGACTTGGATTTCGCATTACCGCCACCTCCGGTACTGCGACCTATCTTCGCGAGCAGGGATTGATCGTCGAGAACGTGAATAAAGTTCAAGAAGGACGTCCGCATATCGTCGATCACATCAAGAACGGCGACGTCGCGCTGGTGATCAACACAGTGCGAACCGCGGCGGCACACGCCGATTCTCTCTCCATACGGCGCGAGGCGCTTCATAAGGCGGTTCCTTATTACACCACCATGCGAGGAGCCCTGGCGGCAAT
>DAISKX010000103.1:0-9131 GCA_036820725.1 Nitrospiraceae bacterium | reverse complement strand
ACTCACCATTCAGTAGTGCTCAGATTCAGAAGTATTGCCGATGCATGACAGAACAAGCCGTGAAATGGGGGATTGATTCAATTAGCTCGAAAGAAACTGTAGGAAGAATGATTACCGAAAATCATGGCGCATGCTTCTCTAGCATCCAATAGTTAGACCCATCTCCAGGTTGGATGACCCGTTTCCGCCGATAACTTTCCCCCTTACCCCCGTCATTTTGGGCGGAAACATCCACACCGTTCTCTCAAAACCCTTAACGTGACGACTCGACATACATCCACAGTTAATCCGTCTCCGTATGTATGAGTAGGCCGAGTCATTAACCAGGAGGTTGCCATGAAATTCATGCTGACGTTTACGATGAAGCCTGATAAGTCCTCTCGCAATGAAACCTTCGAGCGTTTCCTTAAAACCGGAGGAGCGCCACCCAAAGGGCCTAAGCTGCTAGGCCGCTGGACTCAAGTAGATTTCAGCAAAGGATACGATCTGGTTGAGAGCGATGACCCGAGCTCCCTTGCGGAGTTTGCTCTAAGCTGGAATGATCTAATGCAAATTGGCATTGTGCCTGTCCTGGAGGATGCACAGGTGGCAGAGCTGCTGAAGCGCCGCACAGCGTAGCCACAGAAACCGATCAGGGCGTTATTTTGACTCGTAGTGGACGAATGGCCTAACCCGTTTCCGCCAATTAATCCCCCCCTGTGCCCCCGTCATTTTTGGCGCTAACATCCATAGCCCTCGTGATGGTGTGCCCCAAAGTATGACCCATCCAAGCACAGGACCCTCACGGATAGTGCAACTCAGTGCAACCTGCCCATGTGCTAGTTGGCAGGTCCTTCCTGTGATTCCTCGTCTATTGGGCGCTGTTGCGAGGTAGGCGGATTAGATTGATCTGGTCTTTGTAAACCGCAGGTCGGTGGTTCGATTCCACTCGCCGGTTCCAGTTTTCGCGGACTTAGCGGGTTCCTCGGACTTCTTTTGGTCGTGGTGTCCAGGCGAAACATTCCGGGCCCCCCCCTCTGCGTATAAATGTCCTTGGCGTAGGCACGCTTAATGGTTCGGGTAGCTCCGGTGTCGCTGTTCCCTCAGAGACTGCGGGACCACATTATTCTGTCCCAGACTCGTGAAAAGTATGGGTTCCCTCTCGCGCGAAAGGGGCCAGGAATATACCTGAGGAAGGGACGTAGCCGGCAAAACCTACCGAAGCATTTTGTGTGTGGCGATCTCTGCCGCGCGAGCGCGCTCCGCCCGTGTTTTCGCGCGCTTCAGCTTCGACAGTACGCCGCGGCTCTGTTGGTATTCTGCACGTAACCTCTCCACCTGCTCGCGAACACGCAGCCGTTCCTGCTGATACCTTACGGCACATTCCTCCAGTGTCAGGGTGTGCCAGTCACCGCTTTGACGGGCGCGCATGACCCGTTGTGTGAGTGACTCCCGCAGCGTCCGAGTGCGCACGTTCAGCAACTCTCGAAGAGCCTCCTGCCTTCGACATATCTGGTCGATCTCAATAATGTACCCACGTATCTCCGTCCTCCGCATGTTTTTACCCTCCTCCGGGCATAGAGTACAAGTTATTGGCAGGCGTTAAAGCCGGGGAACTCCCCAGTCGTTGCAATAACTCCTTCATGATATTCGGTAAGAATTATGGAGCGAGCGAGGCTGCGAGACGTCGGGTACAGATGGGGTCGGTCTTTGGGCTTCTTATTGGTCACCTTTGCCGCCTCTTCACCCAGCACCTCCGGAGCCCATACCATTCTTACGTTGGACAGCTCATGTACGTACACTTACGTAGAGTACGGTATCGTTTGAAATACTGGACCGTTGGCAGGTCAGCTGGACCGCGAAGGAGGAGGGTGTTCTTGTGCTGATCGTGCCGGACGGCAGTCAAGCTAGGATAATTGCTCGGGTTTCCCTTGGACCCACACTGAAATCGAGCATGGGATCCACGTTCATCGACAAAGGCGGACGGTACTCTCTGCACATTGTCTCGTCTGGTGAGTGCCACCGAGGTAGTTTCTGATCCCTCGACCGTCTAATCCCACTGGAGATCGTGGCGACAATAAAATGATTGACGACAAAGGAAATGCCAAAAAGAATAGCACCTGTCAGCTGAGGGGAGGCAAGACCGACTTGCCTCCCTTGGGCCGTTTCTCTTCTGAGCCTTTCTGGCTCTTCGGGAATGCATTATGGTCATCTTTGAATCGTTCTTCCTCTATCTGATTCTCTTGCTGTGGATCGGTGCGGGATTGATTGATTGGGTCCTTCACCGGCAGAGCCACATTGAGCGTACAAGCGGTCTCAAGGAGTCATTGCTCCATATTCTCCAAATGATCGAAGTGGGCCTGCCGCGCTGATGGCCGTTTTTCTTCAGATCAATGCCCTTGTGATTTTCTGCATGATCATTGGCTTCGTCCTTCACGAGGTGACAGGACTCTGGGATGTGTGCTATGCGAGCGCACGTCGAGAGGTCAGTCCTATCGAGCAGCATGTCCATAGTTTCCTGGAGGTCATCCCCCTCATTGCGGGGGCGATGGTCATCATGATACATCAAGATCAAGGGCTTGCCGTATTCGGCGCGGGCTCTAGTGTCGGTGATTTTTCAGTTCGTCTAAAAGAAGTGCCCTTATCAGGAATGCATCTCACCGCGCTACTCTGCGGCATTTTCATCCTTGTCGGAATCCCATATTGTGAAGAAGTCGTGCGATGTTATCGGTTCAAATTACGGGGTGCTTCTTCGGAAGTGTCCGATGCGTGGAGACGTATCTAATCCTTAATCAATGTTATAGGACATGGTTTGGAGGGTCGTACACAAGCGCGGAACGTTGCGCTTGCCAAAAGATGGAATACTGAGCAGTTGTTGAGGATTGCGCACGGCGCGTCGCAGGTCGGCGAGAGAGCGGATCCCAGCACGGCGGTAGAGCAGAAAGATTTGTTTGGAGGTCAGGCCCGGTATTTCGCCCAGTTCGACCAGGGACAATGGGTAATCGCCGCGCAACTCTCGATGCAGAGTAGAGGCTCCTGTGGCGACAATTTCTGCGATGACGCCTCCAATCACCGGACCGATCTGAGGAAGCGTGGTGAGGTCGCGGATCGGCTGGGAGCCCGTCAATTCTCCCGGCCACGCCCACACAAACTCCGCAGCGCGGTGATAGCGTTTCGCTTTGAGAAGAACTCCACCCTGCAAGCGCATAAAGAACGCAATTTCTTTCAAGATGCGGACGATATCCTCTTTCCTCACAGGCGTGCTCAGATCTGCGCCGTGCCCGCTCAGCTGTTCTTTCATCTTCGCTTGTCGCTTTCAAACATAGTTCAGATTAGACACTGTACTACATATACATTCCTCACATTGTCGGTACGCCGACAGTAAATTAAAGAAGGACATATTAAGGGAGACATTATGGAGGTGAGCAGAATAACGATACGCTCCGAGCCATCGAGGATGACCCTGTATTCTTCAGCCTGACTCGCTGGGAGGGAGCAAAAAAGTCTGACCGTCTAGACGGAGGTGGCAGCTATGGCTGCGACTAAGGCCCTATCGGAAAACGGGGTAATGCATGGGTCTTGAGGCTGTCGTCGAATAAATCGCGATTAATGGCCTGTGCCGCAGTCGCACCTTGCCCGGCTGCAATGATCATTTGGCAATTGGCGGGTGTCACACAGCCAGCCGCATAGAGGCCTGGCACGCTGGTTCGGAGACAGGTGTCCACTACCACGTATCCCTCCGGATCAAGTTTCGCTCCTAATTTTTCCAATAGAGCAGCATGGGTGACGTCGCCACGAGTCGCGAAGGCTGCTTCCGCATCGATACGATCTTGTCCAAACGTGACTGCGTGTATGTGCCCCTTCTCATGTTCGACCGCCGTGATTCGATCTTTCCGAAGTGCAATGCGATACTCTTCAATCCAGTTTGCACGTGTCCGGTCCCAAGTTGTATCGTGTCCATTGGTCGCGATGAGTACGCGCGGCGAGAAGAGCAGCATAGCGAGCGCATAATCTGCGGCTTCGTTGTTATGCCCGATAATGACGATGCGCTTTCCTTGCACACGGTACGCGTCACAGTCTTTGCAAAAGAACAGGCTGACACCGAGACATTCACGCACCCCTGCAATCTCGGGTGGTAAATGAGTGAGCCCCGTCGCGACCAGGACACGTTTGGCGCTATAGGATTGTGCCTTCCCGATGACATGAAAAATCTCTTCATCCTTTCTCAATGCTTGTACCTCGTCCGCTAGGATCTCTACGCCAAACCGTTTCACCTGCCGCCGGCCGCGTTCTAAAATCGCCGGCCCAGCGATGCCGTCGGGAAACCCAAGATAGTTTTGAACATCACCCTCCCACTTTGCCATCGAGCGGTCGGAGTGAATGAGCATCGCATCGCGACGGCTGCGTCCTAAATAGATGGCAGCAGAAAGGCCCGCTAATCCCCCTCCGATAACAATCACCTCTCGTGGCTTCTGATCAGTCATCTGTTCGCCTGCGCCGAGAGAGGGTTTCCTGGACATTGGAGGAAGTCAGCCGATCTTTTACGGTCTAGTTCAATACCTCATCCCGCGCCTGTTAAGGGGCATATCAGCAGAAGTGATCGTTCGGTTCCAACGTGTGTAAGGGATCTCAGCATACTCGATCAGCAGTGCCTTTGATCCCCGATGTTCGCATGAGACAGGCTCATGATGTAGCCCCGGATGAGTTCACACCCATCTACGTCAACTCTCAAGCGTGGCTGGGATTTACCCAAGTGTGGCTCGGATTTACTAACGTCGTCGTCCGTCTCATCATGGGTCCGGCTCATTTCCCCCTCTTCGCCTCCAGCAGGATATGCCGAATGGTGAGGGGCATGTGAAATGTCAGCACGAGAATCTGGTCGCCAGGCTCCTTGCGAGCCATTGCGACCTGCCTGGCCTATGTCGGTACTAAAAGGTTACTTACAGGATGACCATCGGTTGCGGAGTAGCCTTTGCTCGGCCAGAACGATGGCGCAACCCCACTTCCGGCTATGCTGGACTTGTTATCGCCTTTCGAGGGCGCTAGAAGGTTGATCAGCTTCATTCCCCTCAGCCTCTTGCTTCACGTTTTCTCCTTTCTCAGAGCTGGGATCAGGTGTTTTGCCCATGTCGGGTGCCGGCGTCTGGCCATCAGATACGCCTCCCTTGCCTAATGGACCTCTGCCGCCAGATCGACCCATAGATCTACCCGGCCCCGGCTGCTCGGTCGCAAAAACCATAGCCGCGGCTACACACAGAAATCCGACCATCGTCCATCCGATGCATACGCGTGTTCCCATAAATCCTCCGGTCCGGTAATCAACCGGCTCTGTATGTTGTGCCTTCATCTTGATGCGGAGAGGAATAGTAGCATGTGAAACCCATCCAAAGACCTGGGGAAAGTCCGTGGAGTAGATGCGGAATTCGCATAAGAACTAGGTATGCTGCCAGGAGTGTCGGCTGGGCGACAATGATAACTTCTCGCTAACAATGTAATAGCAAAATCAAAGCACGAGAAGGCCATACAGGAGGACCATGCCATGGCAGGTAAAATGAAGTGTCCGGTCTGCGAGGCCGTCTTGCAGGAGTCTCGGGAACTAGACTTGAATTTAGGACAAATTGAAACGTCGGGAGGAATCGAACAGTGGCAATGTCCTACCTTTAATTGTAGGACTCGAGTGATGCGGCCACTCACGGGGGCATCGCGCACTGCAGGGGCGGCAGGGAGTGTCCAAAGAGACCAGGAATGTTCCTGATTGATTCGATGTCCTCTCCGAATCCATCGAGACGCAGCATTCAGAGTCACATGCTACGCATTCTTACTATGCGTCGGAGGGGATCCGTCGCGCGGCTAGAATCAATCACTTCAAGGCAATGAGGAACCCATTTTGGGGCTGAGTAATGTGCCTGAAGAAGGCGTGGACGACTTAGTTAGCGGATGGCTGGACGTTAAGGTAGTCTAGAAGACTTTTGCTTTCTCACTCGGAGCCTTCCCCCTTAATCGCGTCAGCGGCTCAAGACGCTGCCGTGTCACCCATTTGAAAGTTCTCCACCATTCTACTTGATCAACCCCTTGAGCTCCGAATAAACATAAAAATCCCTCTCTTAACGTTTGCAAGAATTGTCGAGGATAATTCTTAGCTCCGCTTTCGTAGAGGTGCGGACTATCGATACTTTCGTCACTTGTAATCAGATTAATTCATCTCCTACCGGGAAAGGAATGCCGCTCAACCAATTGGTCAATTGGTAATGCCGTTTCGGGCTAAATGGCCGAGAGGCAGGACGCGCTGCATTTTTCCACAGAGTACCTAACCAGTCCGACTGTGAGGAAACAGCGGCGTTCGTCTGCAACTGTACAAATCTTCCCATTCAGCTTTCACCACGGCGAGGAGTTGACGATCCTTGCGCATCGCCTTCTTAATTCTTGCGCCGACGTAACAGCCGATGTAAGGATAGGCCTGCTTTAGGAAGCGCGGAGGCTAAATGCACTTAGACTGCCTTCCGAGGCTCTGTGACCCCCGTCCGTAGTTCAATTAACTTGTTGGGTCATATGGACCCGCCTCCCTCATCCGCTAACTGCGATTTTTCCTTTGTCGTCATTCATCTTGTCACCCCCGCGGTCTCCGGCCGGTTCCGCCGTTGAGGGGTCGCGGACCGCACCAGTTGCTGATCCACTATCCGCATTTCTGCCACTCTGAGACCCCGTATTGCCACCTTGCTGACCAGACATGGATCCTCCCTCGCCCTGATGTGTCCCTGATCCCGTGGAAGACCCTTTCATGTACTGCTTTCCACCACTTTTGCTCGCTTCCGCGTAGGCCAGTACCGCGAAAAACGCGATCAGAACAGATAGAAGTAGTACCCCCCTTGCTCATGAAGCCGCACTAAACAAGTGCGGTATCGGACATTTGACCGCATCATTTGACTTGGCCCCCGCCATCCAGACGATAATTTCCGCCATCACGAGATCAGGCATATGGCCCCCACGTAAAGGGTAGTCGGTCAGTATGCACTCCTGACTCGCATATGAACTAGTAAGCCCACTGGAAAAGATTTGTGGCTGTTCCGCCGTTCCTTTGAGGCAGGAAACGCATGAATGTTTCTGCCTCTGCGCTCCGTACAATTAGCCCCGCATCTGGGTTTACCTTCCGCCGCCGCTTCCTCCCGACCCGGAACCGCCTGGTCCCATGTCGCTTCCGGACGTGCCTCCGGAACCCTTGCTGCTCGAGCCGGATGTTGTACCTGGTTTCATGTGTCCGCTTGATTCAATATCCCTCTCTGAATGGGAGCCTGATTCCAGGCCATATCCTGTGCCCTTGCTCGATTCTGGAGCGTTCGCCTCACCCAAGCCGGACCCGCTGCCACCCTGCTGGGCATTCTGCCCGCTGTCGGGCACCCCTTGGGTGCCTTGGGATCCTGTTTTTCCCTCAGTCACACTGGGAGACGTTCCGCCGCTGGAATGTTGAGCGCCCGAGGGTAAGCCCGAGAAGGCAATTAGGGCACCTGTCATGCAGATGATCGCAACGACTTGTGAGGTTTTCATTGGTTCCTCCATAGAAGGTGAAAGGTTTGAAAGCTGTCGATGCATACCAGCCTCGGCGAACGATAACGACTGCAGCACAGATCGGATCGTGATTGCGAAACGGAACACAGCAATACTTTGTCAGGCTCGTTCCGTAGCGCGATGGATTCTGAATACTCACTCGGGCATGGCCAACGACTATGTGATGGTCAAGGAACAACTTTTAGAAATGAAGTGACAGACCTCCAACGATATGACTTGCTGAGTAGTCCCCTTTGAGTCCCGCAGCCGTGGCTCCAACCGTATCGAAGTCAAATGTCGCGCGGTTGTACTTGTATTCCCCAAACAGCGCCACCCGTTCTGTCACAAAGTAGCGGACACCGGCTAATACATTGAGGCCTGGGACAGCATTGTCGGACGCGCTTCCCGTCGTATCCGAAGCACGGGCAAAGAATACCCCTAATCCCACACCCGCGTAAGGTTGCAGGCGACAGAAGTCATGGGCACGATGATCGCGATCAGTGGTGGGCTGCCCCGTCCTATCGTGATCATCATGGCGCTCGCACATCATCTTGGCGCGCGCAATGGCATTAAACGCCAACGTGGTCACACGGAGATGAGCTCCAGTGGTCAAGGCCGTTTCCTTGAGGTGCGGCGTCGTGTTGAAGGCTTCCATTTCCAAGCCCAGCCAATTCAATCGCCGTGGCATGAAATAGCCAACCTTGGCTCCGTATACCCCCGAGTCCTTCAGGTCGATGTCACCGAGCTTGATGCCCGATAACGCGCCGGTCCCTTCCACATCGTCAAATCCATGGCCGATCGTATATCCGCCGAACCCCGCCACATACAGCTCTCCCGGACGGTCCCGATCGTCATATCGACGTTCAACCTGTTTCTCGGTCTGCGCTTGCTGTGCTCTCTCTGCATCCTGAGCGCGCTGTTCCTCCAGGGTCGGTGGGGTTTGCGCCAGGATCGCGGTGGGAAACGAAACGACACTGACGACCAATGAAATGAGTACAGCCCATACGAATGTGTTGCCCTTATGGTTCATGAAGACCTCCTTGTGAAGAAATGCAACGACTGCTGGTTAGAAAGTTTGTGCTACGCAAGGCTCGCGCGACACTCACCACAGCGCGCCATGCATACGTAGCTGAAAAGGAAGGAGACCCGTAACTGTGCAGAGCCCGAGTCAGCTCGCAAGGAAGGATGGCTAGTCCTAGGAGAATGTCGGCTGGCCGACGTTACGCCGCGGAGAAGTTCTAACGTGGAGCTAATGCCGTCTAATTCTTTCTTGTTACGCTGGCGATCATGCTTGAGATCTTCTGTCCCAAGTGGCTATCTTTCACGCCGCTGATCTTTTCATAGAAGAGTGGAAGCAGAACGCGAACGCTCTTATCCTCCTCCAAGGTTTCACTCACAATCGCCTCCCCGTTGTGGGGATACGCTGGTCATTCATCCTCGTCTTTGGGCAACCTCAATGGGTCCGGCTTGTTTTTCGGGTTACGGAGGAGATGTACCCCAAGTACAGTTTGCCGATCTTCGGTTGCAGAGAATGGCGGGCAAGCTATCTATTGTCTGTGCCTGGCGAAGGCGCAGACGACTTAGTTAGCGGATGGCTGGACGTTAAGGGA
>DAISKX010000102.1:0-9160 GCA_036820725.1 Nitrospiraceae bacterium | reverse complement strand
TTCATTCCGGAACAGACCGTGACCGATGGCGTGCTGACGATGCAGATTGTCGAAGGGCAGCTCACGGAAGTCAACGTGGAAGGAACGAAATGGTTCCAGCCATCGTATTTTCAAAGCCGGATCAATCTGGCAGCCGGCCCTCCCTTGAACGTGAACGACCTGCAGCAACGATTGCAGATTCTTCAGGCGGATCCCCGCATCAAACGCATCAATGCGGAACTTCGGCCCGGACTCAGCAGGGGTGACAATACCCTGAATGTCAACGTCACCGAAGCCAATCCGCTCAAAGCCTGGCTGGAATTCAATAACTATCAGTCGCCTACGGTCGGGGCGGAGCAGGGATTTGTGACCGTCGCGCATCAAAATCTACTGGGGTTCGGAGATCAGTTGAGCTTGCAATATGGACGGTCTGCTGGAGTCAACCCGATCCTGAATTTTCGGTACGCCATTCCAGTCACGCCTCAGGACACGACCGTCTCGTTCCAGTACCGGCGATTTGATTTCGCCGTCACGGAAGATCCATTTGAGGAACTGGATATCGAAAATAAGGCGGAGATCTTCAGCGTGGCCGTCAGACACCCTGTCTATCGTACGCCGGAACAGGAATTCGCGATGTCTCTGGGAATGGATCATGAGCGGAACAAAAGCTTTCTCTTCGGCCAGCCATTCGAGTTCATCCCGGGCTCACCGGACGGAAAATTCCGTGTCACTGCGTTACGATTCGCTCAGGAATATACCACGCGATCGTCCGAGCAGGTCATAGCCGCCCTCTCGCGATTTTCCGTCGGCATCGGGGCCCTGGATGCCACGACCAATGCCGATCCGAGCCTGCCTGACGCACGATTCTTCTCGTGGTTAGGTGAAGCCCAATTGATCCGGCAACTCCCCTGGTGGAGAACGCAACTTGTCACGCGGGGCGTCGTGCAACTCTCGAACGACCATTTGTTTACCCTGGAACAGATCGCAGTAGGAGGACGGTACAGCGTTCGCGGGTATCGGGAGTTTACGCTGATCCGCGACAACGCGGCCATGGCTTCGATTGAAGCCCGTGTCCCGGTCTACACTAATCAAGCGGGAGTGGATACGTTGTTCGTCGTCCCGTTTTTTGATATCGGCCATGGTTGGGAGACGACGGTCGCCACACCTGATACCCCGCCGACGACCCTGGCCAGTGTCGGTGTCGGCACGATCTGGAACTTCTGGAGAGGCAGTCGTTTCGAGATCTACTGGGGGAAGCAGCTCAAGAAGTTCGATACCGACCGCGGCAACCTGCAAGATCATGGCGTCCATTTGCAGTTGGTCGTCGAAGCGTTTTGATGTGTACATGCAAGACCATGGATACTGACATCGCCTGTACCGGAGCCATTCGGCCCTAGACTACGTAGCGTGAGGGCGATCCTTGCACAACGGTTCTAATTGGAGTAAGAGAAGCCCATTGCTTGACACCCTTATAAGGAGAATCCCTATGGTAAGCCGGTCTCGTTGGCCGCGATGTCGTGATCATGTGGCGATTGCGGGAGTGCTGTCGGTCTGCCTGTTGGTGTCATCGACATTTGCGCAGACGAATATCGTGCCGACACCGGGAAAGCTGGGGACAGGTGGTCTGGGTACCGTGGCCGTCCCGGATGGCGGTACTACGTTTATAACGGGTGGATTGCGTCCGAATAATGGCCCCAATGTGTTTCACAGTTTCAACCAGTTTGATGTGGGGGCAGGACACACCGCGAACTTTGTAAACCCAGGAATCATTGGCGGCGAAATAGTTATCCCGCCGCCGGCGCGAGTGATTAGTCGCGTGATCGGGGGATCTCCCTCCAACATCAATGGTACCATTCAAGCACTCGGATGGAACTTGTATTTCATGAACCCGTCGGGCATCATTTTTGGGCCATCCGCCAATCTCAACGTTACGGGGTCTGCATACTTCAGTACGGCACAACAACTTCGGCTGGGTGACGGACAAATTTTCTCGACCAGTTTTGTCAGGCTTGATGCGACCCTTTCGACGGCCGCACCCGCGGCGTTCGGGTTTATCGGGTCCGGTGCCCCGGCCCCGGTGGTCATTTCAGGCTCGACGCTTCAGGTCAACAATGCGACGCTACTCGTAGCCGGAGGCACAGTCCAAATTAAAGGAACCACCATCTCCGCTGGGCGCACGGCAGTCGGCGCAGTCGGTTCCGGAGCCGAAGTCAATGTGGATCCTAGTTCCGGGAACTCATTTGCTCGAGGCACGCCCGCTGGAACCCTGTTTGCTACCATTGGTACCGTCATTCAAGGGAGCTTCTCAGCAGAGGTGTATCCTTCCGTGACGGTTCCGGCCGGGGCGGAGGTAAATCAGACCACCGGTCCCTTCGGATTCGTCAATCGGGTGGAGGTTGTGGGTGGACCCGGCGCGACTCAGCCTGGTACCGAGCTCCCGGACGTTGTGTTTCCAACTGGAAACACCAGCACACAGCCACAGGTCGTGACGGCCAATCCTGTCGATCCTGTCGTCTTCTTGAATCGTGCCGTCACGGTGATGCCGCAACAGACGCCTGCTGCACCGCTGACCATGTTGGCCAGTCGTTGCGCCGGAAGTTCGCAAGGTGAGTTCAGCAGCTTTGTGCAAACCGCTCGTGATGTCACTCCACCGCAGCCGGGGAATGCCCTGAGCAGTCCCTTCATCTGGGATGATGTTTCTGTCGGGACGAGTGGTTTATCCTCGCTCAATGCAATGATTCACCGACAAGGAGTCGATGTAGTCCCCCTGCGCGCACAGGCGAGCACTGTGTGGCAGGGCTGTGGGTCCTGAAAAGGAGGATGTGATGTCAACGTCTGAAAAAAGGATCCGCGGCGGCAGTATCGACTCGACCGGTCTGAAGCCTTTGATCAACTCTAGGGTGATTCATAAGAACTTCTGCACGGCGAGAATGCTCGCCCTAATTTGTCTGTGTTCCGCCTTTGCCGCAGCAGGAACGCTGGTTGTCGATACGACCCTCGCGCAGGTCAAGATTGAGAAATCTTCGTCCGATTCTGCTGGCGATCAGATGGAGCAGGGCAAATCGCGCTTCCGTCAGGGTGCATTCGCGCAGGCCGCCGTTCATTGGACCGAGGCAGCGAGGCTCTATGAGAGCGAAGGCAAGACAAGAGAACAGTGCCAGGCATTGATCAATTTGGCCCATGCGCTTCAGCAAGAAGGCCAGGTCAAGAATGCGATGATCACATTGCAAGTGGCGCTGAATCTATCGGAACAGGTCGGAGATCGGGCACTCACCGCATCGATCCTCGGCCGTCTCGGGAACGCGTCCTATGCCTTGGGAAAAGGCGACCAAGCTATGGATCACCTCACGAAAGGTCTTGCGCTTGCCCGTGAGGAGAGAAAAACCACGCTGGTGGCCGTGCTGTTGAACGATTTTGGAAATGTTCTGTCGTCGCGCAATCAGTTCACCGAAGCCATCGACGTCTATGCGGAAAGTAAAAGCCTTGCCCAACAAACGAACCAGTTGGCGTTGGGCGTGACGGCACAAACCAACATGGCCATGGCATTCATGGAAGATCAGCAATTCGCGGAGGCAGAAAAGCAGCTCGACATTAGCTATTCGGAAATTCAAAGTCTCAGTGACTCCTATTCGAAGGCCTATGGTTTGCTCAACATTGGACTAGCCTATGATGATCTTCGCTCGGCGCTTACTTCACCCCGGATGATGGCTCAAGAAGCAGAGCGGCAATTTGCAGGCAACACTCGCGGCATTGGGGTCGGTGCAGGCAAGTCATCTGTTTCGCCGGAAGCAAAGGAGTTGCCCTCTTATACTCCGTCCGAGAACAGCCTTCTGCGTCAAGCCTCGGATTCCTTCGTTGCAGCTGCGCAAGTTGCGACGCAGCTTGGGGATCCACGCGCCCAGTCATACGCCTGGGGCTATCTTGGAGCACTTTTGGAAAAAGAAGGCCGTCATGGAGAAGCACTGAACTTTACGCGTAAGGCTGTATTTGCCGCTCAAAAAGGCAATGTTCCGGAGTCTCTCTACCGATGGCACTGGCAAACAGCACGTCTTCTCAAAGCGGCAGGTAAAGAGGATGATGCGTTGGCAGCCTATAACCGCGCTGTGTCTATTTTGAAACCAATCCGGTACGAATATTCTGTCGGGTACCAGGGGAGGCACCACTCGTTTCATGATTCAGTTGCCCCTTTGTTTACAGAGTTGGAGGATACACTCTTGCGCCGGGCTGCTGTGGCGCAAAGTCCTGAGCAGACACAACAGCTTCTTATCCAAGTGCGAGATACAGCGGAGACCTCTCGGACCGCTGAATTGCAGGATTACTTTCGCGACGATTGCGTTGGAGCGGCGCGAGCCAGACGAGGCGGATCTGACACCATCCCTCAGAATACGGCAGTCCTCTATCCCATTATGCTCCCCGACCGCTTAGAGCTCTTGTTAAGCACAGCAGGCCAGCTGAAGCGTTTCAGCGTTCCGGTCACGGCCGAAGAATTGACACAGGAAGTTCGGACATTCAGGCGGACAATCCAAGACCGAGGGTCCCGGAACTATCTCCCATCAGCTCAGACCTTGTACCGGTGGCTGATGGCCCCGTTACAACAGGATTTCCTTACGGCAGGCGTGACGACGGTGGTAGTCGTACCGGATGGACCATTACGGACTATCCCCATGGCCGCACTCCATGACGGTCGCCAATTTGTTGTGAATCAGTATGCGATTGCCGTGACGCCGAGCATGGAATTGACCGATCTTCGTCCCATCGATCGAGCCAAAATCAATCTGCTTACGATGGGACTGACCGAATCCGTTCAGGGATTTCCCGCTTTGCCCTATGTAGCCGCGGAGGTTGAAAATCTCCGAAGCATGTACGGTGGAAGACATCTCATCGATAATCAGTTTTTGGTCCCTTCCATGGAACGGGAAATGAAACACAAGGAAGTGGGGATCGTGCATATCGCCTCCCATGGCGTGGTAGAAAACGATGTCAACAACTCATTTCTTCTCGCATACGACGACAAGCTCACGATGGATCGACTCTCGCAACTGGTCGGGCTGCTTCAATACCGCCAAAATCCGCTCGAACTTCTTACGCTCAGCGCCTGCGAAACCGCCGTGGGAGACGATCGGGCGGCTCTTGGTTTGGCCGGGGTTGCAGTGAAAGCCGGCGCACGGAGCGCCTTGGCCAGTCTCTGGTTCATTGACGATAAGGCCACCTCCGATCTCGTGGCGGAATTCTATCGCCAACTCCAAGACCCAAGTGTGACGAAAGCCGTGTCTCTTCAACGGGCACAACAGATGATCATGAGGGAACCGGCCCATCAACATCCCAGCTACTGGGCGCCGTTCCTGCTGATCAACAACTGGATGTAGAGCAAAAGTCCTGCAGCTCAGAACAGTGAGTGTGTGTCATGGAACGGTCACCGGTTCTAATTTCTGAACGGTCTATCGCGTTTTCGCTCGTGCTAGTGACCTGTGCTCTTGTATCTACCGAGCAGACGGTTTGGAGCGAGGCGTTTCCATCCAGCGGATCCCGAACCTCGCAAGAAACTGTTGAGGGCCATGCGTGTTATGCCTATGGCGACAGCGAAACGCCGGTACAGGCGAAGCGAGCTGCGGTCGCTCTTGCGCAGGAGCAGGCTGTGCGGAGTCACCGTGTATTCGTTCAATCCGCTACCAAAGTAAAGAATTTTCAGCTGGAAGATGATGTGGTACAGACTGCGAGCGCGGCATTGCTGGAACGTGTCCGGGTGGAAAAAGAAGAAAAACGTGGGCAGGAAATTTGTGTCACCATCACCGCTTATATGAGTCCCGTCTCAATGGAAGACATGATCCGTCAGCGGGTCAATGCAAAAGAGATCTCTCAGGTTGCGGTGTCTGTGGTGCCCCAAGTATCTTCTTCAGGAGCCAGGGTATGGACAAACAAATCTGATGGCCATTATGTCGAGGGTGACCGATTGATCATCTATGTGCAATCAGACCGGAACGCTTACCTGAAGCTAGATTACTTCCAGGCGGATGGAAGTGTTGTACACATGGTTCCCAATCAATTTCGAGGGCAGGAGATTGTGAAGGCGGGGCGTGTCTATGTCTTTGGAGATGAAACATCCCCAGAACAATTTACGGTTCAAGGTCCTTTCGGGGCTGAAACGATCAAGGCTATCTTTAGCGCCAGACCCTTTGATATGGTACTAAATGGTGCGGCGTTGGTCGGGGACAGTCGCGAGTATCTCCAGGTATTGGCGGGTTCACGTGGACTAAAGGTCGAGGGGACCTCTTATGCTGTCTCACTGAATACGGTAAGCCATACGGTAGATGAATATAAGAAAGAACGTAATGCGGGGACGGTCGATTCGACGAGATAGAGAAGCCAGGCCGAAGGACCAGTCTTGAATACCATCAGAAGGGCTTGTAATCCCCGAGCATACCCTGTAGTCGCTATAGCCGCTTGCCGGTCATAATCTCATAAGCTTCATCGATAGTACCCACTTCCCGGACAACTACATTCGGCTCGACTCCAATTCCTACAAGTCTCACTTGTGGGGCATACATCTGACCTCGCGGAATCAAGAGGACGCGATACCCTTCTCGAGCGGCTGCCTTGATCTTTTCTGTAATGTTCCTCACTTGGCCGATCCGTCCAGTGGATTCCAGCGCCCCGGTAAGGGCAATTCCGTCGATGAGACGGTCTCCCTTCAGAACTGCGAGAAAGCCTACCGCAAGTGCAGCTCCTGCACCGGGCCCCTCCGTACTGATCGACGCCGAGGACATGGTGAAGAGCGAAAGCGTTCCAGTTGGTTGCTGGCCCGGCGCTAGACGCGTGAGTGCATAATCAAAAGCCCCTGCCAGCGGACTCAATCCCGAAGCGCGAACTGGAACCTGACTCTTTCCCCACCGCAACAACAAGGGATCAGGCACCTCGTTTTGGTCCCAACGCATCTCAATAGTATTGAACCGATTGCTATTGTCGGTTCTATTAGCGGCTGAAATAGGAATGTGAACTACGCGGCTGGCTAAAGCATCGTTAACTACGATAGCCCCCATGAGAACCGGTATCAGAGTGTAAAATACAATTCTGTACGACGTCATGTGTTTTCCTCCGAAGCAAGGGACATACATGAAGTCTAGATGAGGGTTGGCCTTTTGACAAATTTGGATGGGCAGACGCATCGAACGCAGAACTTGCCAGTAGGAAATGCCATTGATAGGCAAGATGTTCCCACTCATTCGCGGGTTGAGTATTTTATCAAACAGAAAAGAGAACAGTATGTACCAGGCGTCTGTTCCTCTCCGTGTGCTCCGTGCTACTCTCCAGAGGATCTCGTCCCCTCTGGTCTGGAGTCGTGCATCCCATGAACGACAGTCTGCGAGGCAGCGTGGTGATCACTGGAGCCTCCACTGGAATTGGTGCCGCATGCGCGCTTCATCTGGATCAACTTGGGTTTCAGGTATTTGCCGGCGTTCGGACTGACCACGATGGTCGAGCACTTCAATCTCATGCGTCGGCTCGTCTCGTTCCGATTATGTTGGACGTGACCCAGGAGAATTCCATTTGTGCAGCGCGCGATGTGGTCGCCATGCGGGTGGCCTCGGCGGGCCTATCCGGTTTGGTCAACAACGCCGGCTTTGCGTTGGCTGGTCCCCTGGAGTTGCTGCCGATTGCAGACCTCCGGAAACAATTGGAAGTCAACGTCATTGGGCAAGTGGCCATGAGTCAGGCATTTCTGCCGTTGCTGCGGCAAGCACGGGGTCGTATCGTAAACATGAGCTCGATTGCGGGGCGAGCTGCGACCCCGTTTCTTGGGGCCTACTCAAGTTCGAAGTTTGCGTTGGAGTCCCTGAGTGACGCGTTACGGTGCGAAGTCCGGCCATGGGGAGTGTCCGTCTCGCTGGTGGAACCGGGGGCGGTGCAATCCGAGATTTGGGAGCGGTCGAGGACCCACGCTGAAGCGGTCTTCTCCCAGACGCGTCCGGACCAGTTGGCCCTCTACAAGATTCAGTTGGAGAAGCTACGTGAACTGACGGTCAAGGTACAGCGACGAGCTATTCCAGCCGTGGATGTCGCAAAGGTCGTAGCGCAGGCTCTGACGGCCACACGTCCGAAGACTCGCTATCTGGTGGGATACGACGCCCAATTCAGAGCGTTCTTGAAATTCTGGTTGCCGGATAGAATGCAGGATGCAATGCTCGAATGGTACCTCGGTCTGCCCAGGCAGCTGTAGCTCCACAAGTGTTCCTCGTGAAGCGGTGCAGACACGTCAACCGTCAGGCGTCAAACGCCATACGTGAAGAAAAAACGAAGGTCGCTCTCTTGATCTACGGTTGACGGCTGACGCTTGACGACTTGCGGTTGGCAAGTCTCGGTTGACGAATTACGGTTGGCGATTGACGGTACGAGGACGTCCGCAGGACGTCCGCATCGAATGGATAGGGGTCTCGATGCCTAAAGCCGACTTCGTCGTGTCAGCGGGTGGCATCGTATTACGCGATCATGATGTGCTGCTGATCAGAGTGAGCGATGTGAAGGGCCGTGCGGTCTGGACATTTCCGAAGGGCAGACTCAACGACGGGGAGACGAGTCCCGATGCTGCAGTTCGTGAAGTGGAGGAAGAAACGGGATGGCGCTGCCGGATTGACGGAGAATTAGCCAGCTCCGATTATTGGTTTCAGCGCGAAGGACGCCGCATCCGGAAAACGGTTCGGTGGTTCAGAATGAGTCCGTTGCAGGAGACCGGTGTTCCTGATGGCGAGGTCGATGAGGTGCTCTGGTTGGCGGTATCGGATGCGATGGAACGGCTCACCTATCCGTCGGACAGGGACTTGCTGCAAAGTGCCTTACATCAGCGGTCCTCCGGCGCGGCATAATCTGGCCTCGCAATGAGCAGTCGTCAAGAGGTTGGTCACGATGTCAGGTCTTACATAATTCCGATCTTCTCTAACCGTAGAAATCACGTGCTCACCCGCCTTTCTCACGCGAGCCGCCGGGAAGGACTGATCTGTGTTCCAATCCTGACACAGTATCGCGTCCTTGCCTTGACATGGTGTAGACCCTTTACTAGACTCGCTCGACTGACAGCTCACGCTCGTTCTCGGTCGGCCGGCCATGAGCTGAACGACCACTTTGTGAACCGACAGGAGTGACGAACCGGGCCCACGCATTTCTTGGTCACAGCACGTAAAGGCTGCTT
>DAISKX010000101.1:0-9185 GCA_036820725.1 Nitrospiraceae bacterium | reverse complement strand
CTGGAGGGCCCGGAGGTCCGGGGGGCGGTTCCATTCCTGGCGGCTCTTCACCTGGAGGCGCACCGAAGGGCCCCGGAGGAAGTGGCCGACGGCCTTCTCTCCGTCCTCCCTCGCCACCACCGGTCACGGCAATATTGACCACGGCGGGGGTCACGGATTTCACGATTTCAGAAAACCCCTGCGCGAATGCAGGTGGAACTCCCGCAGCTTGGACCGCGGTACTCGTTTGAATGAGAAGCCCGGCAAATAAGGCGACGGCAATGCACATCGCCGCGGCCATCAGATAACTACGCTGACGTCTATGCTCCATGTTCTCTCCTCCGGAAGCTTGAGATGACGATTCCCGAAGATATTTGTCCTCAAGAACACGTCATTCTAACAAAGCCGTCCATCCAGTGTCACGCTGTACGAACAAGGTCTTTTTTGAAGCATTTTACGTTCTCGGATCCTCACAGAGGCGACTCGATAGGTCTCGTCAGAGAAGGAGAGCAGGGTTTCGAATAATGCCAACGCAGCAGGCATGCACCTGAGAAATCGGTGTTCGAAGGTCGGAGGAGAAGGTGTACTCGTCGAGAATGCAGGTCAACTTTGCTTAAGCTCGGAATCGCGCTTCTCAATCCAGGCCTGCTGCAAATTGATGGCCCACCGCTTGACCGCCTGCGTCATCGCGACGATGCGCAATGTGATGGGCGCTGCCTCATACGTCGGGGGCCAGAAGCGACGCTCGGGGTCCTGCGGACGCAGATAAATCACTGGATACCATTGGTTAATGCCCGGGGCAGTCGGACTGTCCAACGTCGCCATGGCGCGGCCTTCTGCGCGAAGGACCTCGACGCCGGTGTGCACATTGATCAGAGCGGCCTCGGCCAGGGACCAATTGTCACGTCGGAAACCCGGCTGGCGGTGCGTCGTCCATCCGAGGAACAAGGAGACCGGATATTCCTGCTCCTGACTTGACAGAACCACCAGGAGTAAAAAGTCCATGCCATGCTTTTTCCCCACCTCAGTCAAGCCGGACAAGCTGATGTTGTTCCCGAGGTCACCAGAGGGAACGACCCTCTCAATTGTAATTGGGAATCCTCGGTTCACGTCGTCTGTGAGTTGCTCTGCAAGGCGAAGTTGGGCTTCGTCAGGCAATGCCGGAGCTGCATCGGGGCCGGAGGTATCGGTAATCAATATGAGAGCCGCTCGAACCGGTCGCTCAGTAGAAAGGGTGCCGGCGGAAGTGGACGTGAGGCTCTGGCCGAGGTATTGGTCGAGACGGCTGGGAGGAGAAGAGGAGGCGCAGGCGGTCAGGAAGAACCACCCGATCGCGAGTAGATACCATCCCGTCCATTTGATCATCAGCCGCCTCGGACGTGAACCGTGAGTCGTCAGTATCGTTGCCTTCAGTAGTGAGCATCGCTTCCAAAAACCGCCTCTGTCAAGCGGTCGTCGGGCCTTGCAATTCCTAGCACAATTCGGCTAGCTTTCAGAGAGCGAAGCAAGAGGGGCAACGGTGGAATCGACGACCGATCGAAACGGAGTCTCCATCCTGTGAAACGGTCCCTTCATAGCCGGCCTGCTCTCTCCGTCGTCATTCCTGCCTACAATGAATCTGAACGGCTCCCGCCCTTTCTTGAGAGGACCGTAACCTTTCTTGACCTGAGAACATCTCCATATGAGATATTCGTGGTGGACGACGGAAGCCGGGACGACACGGCTCACGTGGTCGAATTGTTCGCTGCCTCCAATCCGAGCGTCCGGTTGATTCGCTCCGCCTACAACATGGGCAAAGGGGCGGCTGTCAGGAGGGGCATCCAGGCCGCGCACGGCGGGTTGCAATTGTTTGCCGATGCGGACGGCGCGACGCCCATCGAAGAACTGGAAAGACTGGAGCGAGCCATTGAGACAGGCGCTGATCTGGCCATCGGCTCGCGCGCATTGGCTTCCCGCAGTAGCACTTACACAGTCAAAGCCAGATGGCACCGGAGTGCATTGGGGGCGCTCTTCAACGCCGTTGTGCAGCGACTGGGCCTCGATGGCATTCAGGACACGCAGTGTGGTTTTAAACTCTTTCGGAGAACAGCGGCGCAAGATCTCTTTTCGCTCGCCGTCGTCGACGGATACGGACTGGACCTGGAACTGCTCTATATCGCGAAACGCCGTGGCTATCGCATCGCCGAAATCCCGGTGAATTGGGCGGACCAACCCGGCTCGAAAGTTCGTCCTTTCCGTGATGGGCTTTTAATGCTGCGCGCATTGCTTGCCGTGCGTCGTCGTGACGCCCGTGGGTGCTATGCCATCCAACGCCATCCGTCGCCGTCCCTCGAACCAAGATTGAGTCACATCCATCGATCGCACCTGCCATAGCTCGGCCTCATCACATACGTCGACGCATCACAACGACTTTCGCATCTGAATAGATCTCGTACCAGTCTCCTTGACGGCGTAGGGCATAGGCAAGCAGCGTCTCTCTCGGGATAATGCCCCAGTCCACTCTATACTTGTCCAGGATATCGAGTGCGGGTGGTTCACGATTGAGCGCAAGGTAGTCGTAAAATATCCTACGGTCTCCGGTCTGCCAGGCCGGCATGCGGCCATCGATAAAGATTTTTCCTCCCGGCATCCACCACAAGAGAAACCCGCCATAGCTGTAATCATTGTACATCCTCACGCCCAATTGGTCTCGATGGGTGTCGATCCACTCGACAGCCTCGATCGGATATTCCGTGTCCCTGAAGAATGCGCCCGGGTTGGTTCCTGATTCAACGATGCGATTCAGATGATCGGGGCCCCACATTAAGATTGCGATGGAAAGCCCCACGGTGGCAGCGAATGTCGGCCACTTTTTATCTATGCGAGGGGCCAGACGCATGAGCCCTTCACAACATGCCTCGAGCATCTCCGCGACGAGCGGCGCGGCCATCACCAGGAAGATCATCACGTTTCGCCAATGCCACAAAGACAATCCCAGGGAAACGAGAAGCAGCGTCCAGCGGATCGGCTCCACCTTGCGATACCACCCGAGAACGAGAGCACTGACCAGCGCAAGATAGGTGACAAACGCCGTTCCCGCCCATCCGCTCAGTGAAACCGGCTGCCATTCACGCAACGTATCGATCATCAATGTGTCTGTCAGTGACTCGTAGATTTCTCCGTACAGGTGCCAGCCATAAGGATTCACCAGGGTCAGCACGGTCGCGAGGCCGAGGGATAAGGCCAGGAGTCCCACGTGCTTCCACGTCAAGATCGGTTCATCCAGCTCGATGGCAGGCCATCGGGCGAGAAGAGTTCGCACGACGATCGAAACGCCCAGAATAAGCCCAAGGAAAAACAGCCCTGCCGTGAAACCTCCATGGAGATTGGCCCAGACTAAAAATAAGAGCGGGTACAGCCAAATGAAGGCCTGTCGTCCCCGACATATGTGATGGTAGAGCCAGAGGACAATGGCGATGCCGACCAGGCTGACGAGCTGGGTACGCGCGCCCACAAATGGGAGCGCCACCCACAGGCTGGCGGCGATTGCGGCGAGGCGGTATGACCGGGCGACGGGTGCTCGGGCTGCAGCAATGAGAAACGCTGCAACGGTGAGGAATCCGAAGAAGACAATGACGCCGAGTCCACCCGTCGTGCCCAGTCCGCGATAAATGAGCGCGAGAATCATATCCGTCAACCAGGCATGTTCAACCCAGGCCCAATCGGACATCGTGTGGGAGTACGGATCATGTACCGGCAGCTGCCCGCCCTGATCCAGAAAATCCAGACCCGCGCGCAGGTGCCAGCCGAAATCCGGCTCGACGAGAGGTTGCAAGGTGAGATGTAGAATGAAGAGGAAGATCAGAATCTCGAGCGCCGAAAGTGTAGACCGTCGGTCGGGGAGAAAGATGTCGTCAGAACCGGAACTCATTCTGGATGGCTCATGGCTCGCTGCGCTCGTCGGATCTTCCAACCATGAGATTGCCCAGAACCAGCCAATCGACTTGTGTCCGGAGGAAGCAGTCGACGGCTTCAGTGGGAGAGCACACGATCGGTTCCTGAACGTTGAACGACGTATTCAAGAGAACCGGCACCCCGGTCTTCCGGCCGAATGCCTCCAGTAGCCGATGGAACTTGGGATTGGACTCCCGGGTGACGGTTTGCACACGGGCCGTTCCATCGACGTGGGTGACAGCCGGAATGATGCCCTTTGCGGCATGCCGCACCTGTACGGTAAAGACCATGAACGGGGATGGCTCTTTGAGATCGAAGTAGTCACCGGCACGGTCTTCGAGGACGGAGGGAGCAAAAGGCCGAAAGGGTTCCCGCAATTTCACTTTCGCGTTAATTAACTCGCGAATATCTTCGCGACGCGGATCGGCCAGCAGGCTTCGGTTTCCCAGGGCACGCGGCCCCCATTCCATCCGTCCTTGAAACCAGAACACGAGCCGTCCGTGCATCAATTCGGTCGCCACCCGATCGCAGAGTTCGCCCTCTTCCAATGCTTCTGCACGAAGACCTGCACGATGGATGGCCTGCCGGTATTGGTCTTCGCTAAACGCCGGTCCCCAATAGGCCGATCGCATCGCCGGCCGCTCCAAGTGACCGCCGCGCCGAACTATTAACCAGAGCGCCGCGCCCAATGCCGCACCGGAATCACCGGCTGCCGGCTGGACGTAGACATCGCGAAATCCCAGCTCCTCGCGCAAACGGCTGTTGGCCACACAATTGTAGGCCACCCCTCCGGCTAAACATAACGCTTCGGCTTTCGTTCTGGCTCGTAAATAGCGGCCCAAGTGCAGCAGCGTTTCTTCCAGAACCAGTTGGGCGCTCGCCGCGATGTCGCGATGCCGGTCGGTGATTTCTTCAGAGGGGCGACGTGGGTCACCGAAGAACGCGACAAACTCCCGGCTGAACAGGCCGACACGGGCGAGATGAAAATCCCACACGCTGGTATTGAGTTCAAACCTCCCTTCAGGCAGGAGACGCAGGATATGCCGGCGAAACGAATCGGCATAGACGGGTTTGCCATACGCAGCCAACCCCATGACGATATATTCGTCCTGATCAGGTCGAAATCCGAGATAGCTGGTGACGGATGCATAGAACTGACCCAGCGAATGCGGAAGCGGAGTTCGCTTGAGAGTCGTGAAACGGCTTTCTTCGCCCATTGCCATCAAAGTCGTGTCTGCTTCCGACGCCCCGTCAACTACCAGCACCGCCGCGCGTTCAAAGGGCGACGCGAAGAATGCACTGGCTGCATGACAGAGATGATGGTCGAGAAAGACAGGAGGCGGTCCTCCAGGACCTACGCGACGCCGGAGTTCTCCTCTTAAACACAACAGTTCTTTCCATTCCTGTCCCAACCGCTCGATCGACCGGCGGCCTTTCACGACACACAGCTGTGGTGACCGCAGCATGGACCCGAGCGCCAAGCGAGCACGGCGGGCGACCATCCAATATTTCCAGGGAACGGCGATGCCGTCGAGTTGGTCGAGAGAGACGCCGGCCTCGCGGAGACAATAATGGATGGCATGAACCGGTAAAGCCGTCACGTGTTTCTGACGGACAAATCGTTCTTCTTCCGCCGCGGCCACGAGGCGGCCATCATGGATCACCGCGGCGGCCGCATCACGCATGTTCGATAAGCCGAGTACCAGCATGGGGCGTAGGATAAATGAGCGAGTAGGGACTCGCAAGGTCGCGACAGGCCGGTTGCTTTCCGATCGGGAATCCGGTACGGTTGCCGCCCATAGCCGTTCCCTCTGACCGCCCGGACCTGGATATTTCCGTTCAAGATGATTCACACGTTTGAGACCGCGTTCCATACGTCTGTTCTGTTCGGTCTGCTTGCGATCGTTGTGACTGGATGCGCCAAACGTTTGGAGCTGCCTGACGTCGGCCCACCGCTCCCCTATACCGCCAGACTTGAGATCGCTCCCTCGGTCACCGAAGCGAATTTCGAATATCTCGACAACTGTGGGCATTTACGCCCGGTTTCTGTCGGTTCCGACCTTGAGGACACTCTGATCGAGACGACGCACAGGCTCTTCAAGACGGTCCTCATCGATAAGGGGAAGCAGGATACGCCCCCGGACGTGATCATCCGGGTGGATCTCGTCGACTCGGCCTTGAAACTACAAACAGATAACGTCTACGACCGTGTACCGGCTGAAATACGGTTGAATGCGCTGGCGAGGATTCAGGATGCGTCTGGAAAACTTTTACGTGAACCGGACATTGCCGTGACGCGGCAAGAGCGTCTTCGCATCGAGCCGCTTCAAAAGAACTGTGAATACATCTTTGAACCGTTCCTCTCGAATGCGATTGTCGAGTTCGCCGCCAAGTATGCCGCAGAGACGCGGAGCGTCTTCGAACCCCTGGTAGAGACGGCGTCTCCGGCCAATGTCCCGACTGGACAGCTCTCTCAGACGACATCGCTGCCGGTTCCCCTCCCGCTTTCGGATGCTCCTTCTACGGCTACCGGGCTTTCATTCAAAGCCAAAATTCTGGATGAGAACAGCAATATGATCCTAGAAGGCGGAGAGCGCGTCCGCATTCACATTGATGTGGTTAACAGTGGACCCCAGGTGGTTCATAATATCGCAGCGTCTATCACCGGGCATGAAATGCTCATTGCACAGTTCCCTGCTACCACGTTGCCGGTCGGCACGTTGCAACCGGGAGATACGAAGTCATTGGATTTCGTCGCGACACTCCCGCAATCGCTCCAGGCCGAACAGGCCAAGTTGAGCGTGACCGTGGTAGAGCTTGCCACAAAAACGGGACCCCCGAGTCAAACATTGGCCGCAACGTTCGGGGCGATGGGAACAAAAAGCGACGATATCGATCAGATTCCTACTCTCGCAAGCGCTTTTCTGCAACCCGACAATTATCTGATCGCGGCAGGGCTGAGTACGTATCGAGACCCCGCGGTTCCAACCAGGAAGTATGCGTCGCTCGATGCGCAAATGATCTCGCGGTATTTTCAAACACTGGGAGGCATTCCCGCAGCCAATATACGCGTCCTTCAGGATGGGAAAGCGTTGCGATCCGATTTAGAAGAAGCCCTCCTAGACTGGCTTCCGGCTCACCTTACAAAGAACTCTACCGTTATTCTGTATTTTGCCGGACAGGCGTTGGTCACTTCGACCGGTGAAACGTTCCTGATTCCATACGACGGAAGCACGACTGCGACGTCCCGCTTGTACCCATTGAAGGACCTGGAGGCCGCTCTTTCTCGGCTGAAGGCCAAGCAAAAGATGTTCATATTCGACGGGTCGATCTTGAAGCTTGATGGGGATCGTCATTCCAAAACACAGGGACCGCGTTGGCACGCGTCAACAGAATCGGTGGTGCGGCTGATCGGCACCAGCGGAATCGGAAAGAGTCTTGAGTCGGACACGTTCCGTCATGGCTTGTTCACGTACTCTCTCCTCCGAGGACTTCGCGGGGACGCCGACACGAATCGAAACGGAGAGGTCACCCTGGGAGAGCTCACTGCGTACGTCAATCAAGAAGTCCCCTCGATCGCAAGAACCGTCCTACATCAGGATCAGCGACCTCAAATCATTCCTCCGCTCCGCGCGACAGACCGGATGGCAAACCTCGTCCTGACGAAACCATCCGTCCTGACTTCTTCGCAACATCCTTAACCCGCATTATTCATGAGCGCTTCTTTTCCAACACTGCCGCCTCACCGGAACACGGCCCACTTATAAAGACACTGGGTACTCACAAGACACGGCCGGCTCACCCGTCTCGGCGGCGATCACAACAGTGACGCGCTTTATTCAGCGCGTCGTAAACCTCGCGCCCGTGCGCGAGCATGACGTTCCTTCGTCGTCGCGTCGAGTACCTCTTTATTCATCGCACCGTGCGCCTCGCGTAGCGCGAGACGTTCAAGCCTCTTCAACCGCAAAAAAAGGGCGGAGAGGAAACCCCTCTCCGCCCCCTCGTGCCCGGACAAACGTGCGAGCCTAGTTATTCACTCTCTTTGCAAAAGCTACGCTCGTAGTTAATGATGGTCCAAGCTTCTTCCTCGGTAATCGCAGCAGGAACCAGGGACACCATTCCCGTCCCAGGGCTGCCGTTCTTGATGACCCAGAACAGCTCTCCATCCTTCCGCTTCTTATGGAATTTGCAGTTGGTGAAATTTCTCGGGCTTGGATTCAAAATTGCGCCGGCAGGACCATCTCCTTTACCTTCCTTGCCATGACAATTGAAACAGGTCCCCTTGCCCTCGAACAACGCCTTACCCTTCGCGATGCTTTCCGGTGACGACGCGACCGGATTCTTCATCGCCTTTGCATCTGACATCTGATCCGGCGGAACGCGGGCTTTCAACGGATCGCGCTCTTCCGCTCCGGCCACCGTCGCAGACAACATCAGCAGGGCCGCGCACACTCCCAAAGACTTAGAAAGATACCCCATTACAACTCCTCCTTTGTGTTGAACCCACTGCAACATATAACTACTTACGAAGACAAATCCAAATGAACGAAATACCGCGCAAAACGCTCGAACTATAGCAATCGTTTTTCAGTTTTGTCAAGACGATGGACCATCGGAACAGTCTCCCTTCAGGAGGCGCTGCATCTCCTCTTGACTAATCTTTCGCGCCCTCGTTTTCCCTCTGACCCACGTAAGGTTACTCAAACCTCGTGCCAGATTGAGAGCGCACGTGTCGGCGATTTGTCGAGGTTTTTTACCGACTCCAAACGTGTACTCCATGGCCGGTCCGTGTTCGGGACACCTTTGCGCCTCAATGGGTCCATACTCGCCCCATGGCATCGCCCATTCACGACGTCGGCTATGGTCGATGGATTTCGGTGGGAGAGTTTCTAAACGGTCGGGCGGAGGATGAATATGGTCAGCGCTTTAACACGACATCCCGGACAACCTTTCCACTTGGGCCGAATGCTCTCTGTGGCTTTCCATTCAATTCCGCATGGACACCGCCGGCATTGCCCAGGGTAATCGTAAACTGGTCCTGCGCCTTCCACTGGGCTTTTTCACCCGGTCGCAACAAGGCTTCCTGATGACTGCCGGCGTCAATTTGAACGACCACCCAGCTGAGTTCGGTCGCTTCAAGATCGAGCACGAGGGGGCCATCGGATCCCAGAGGTCCATCGACCGACAATCCTGCCAGCGGTCCTTCCGATACATGCGTAGGCGGGGCAGGCGGAACGGCCTGAGCAGCCGGTGTATCTGCCACCTGATTCGAT
>DAISKX010000100.1:0-9199 GCA_036820725.1 Nitrospiraceae bacterium | reverse complement strand
CAGTTCGTTCGCCCAACGTTCGGCATAATTTTGCACCCGCGTTTCGTGCGCTTGGGCATTCTGCACCATACGCACAATTCTCGCGGCCTCCGTCTCATCTCCGACTCGGTCGGCGCGTATATATATTTTGCCGTCCTGCACGACGGTCGCGGCATGCGCGACATCGCCGGCACTTTTTTCTACTGGGAGCGACTCACCCGTAAGCGCTTGTTGATCCACGGTGGCCCTGCCGTTCAGCACCGTGCCATCAATGGGAATCCGTTCTCCCGGATACACCACCACCGTTTCCCCTACCTTCACTTCATCGACGTTGACTTGCGTGGTTTTCCCCTGGCGCACGACCCACGCCGGTGTCCGCCGATAGGCCAACACCTCCTTGACGGCTTCCTGCGCCTGCATCACGGTGACATCCCGAATGTAGTCCCCCAGATTGACCAACCAGGCCATGAACAAGGCCATCGGCAACTGGCCCTGACAGGCGAGCAGTGTCGTCGCCGATGCATCCAGGACATCGACGGTCAGCACATCGCGACGTCCAAAGGCGTTAAAGGCGCGCACAAACATCGGGAGCGCGCTGCCCAATAAGAGGAATGGGACAAGGGGAGCGGCCAGCACCTCTGCAGCCAGACATGCCAGGCCCGCTGTGGACAAGACCAATTCGAAGCTGGCCCCTCCCGCTTCCTGTAATGCACCATCGTCGGTCGAAGCCACGGAGCGGCGCACGGTCCGGAGTGTGTCAGAAGAGAGTCGTCCCAGGTAGGCGCGCAGCTTCCCGACTGACCAGAGTTTCGGGTCGAAGCTCACCGTCAAACTGGCACAGTTCCGATTCGCCCATACCCCAAGAATACCGGGGAAAGCGCACAGGCCAATTTCCAATGCCTGTGCCAGATCTGGATAGCGCTTCAAGGCAGGGACCTGCAACCTGACACGTCCCGTGATCGAATGGAGCACCTCGGTGACGGCCCATTCCGAATGAAACGGGGCCTTCTGGCGGCTCTTCGCGTAGGAAGGAACGACTTGCGAATCGAGTTTCTGAGTACGGCGCCTTGTCGAAACCTGATGAGTCCGGCGAACTCGCGGGGCTGCGTTCACTCTTTAGAATCTCCTGTCGCGTTCCGTCTTTGGTTCAGGTGGCAACGCTTCTGAATACCGATTGTCTCTATCGAGAGCACGTGTTCTTCATCGACTCTGTTCCGCTACAAAAAACACGACAGCCCATTGCCGACGAATCTCATCGGCAACCTTGTGCTAGCCCTGCTCGCTGACGCGGGGAGGAGATGACGCTGAGGGATTCAGCGTGTAATAGGTGCCAAAGGCAAACCAGAGGTAGTCGTACCACTGGGGAAAGAGTAATCGTTCCGCAGCCCATACACCTCGGACGCCAAGCGCGAGCAACGCAAACGGGACCAGCACGCGCCAATTCTCGCCGATGTCTTGCGGAAGTGGGGGCGTGCCGTTTGATTCATTCGTATACCATTTCGCCAGATACTCCGGGTTGAGATCGGATGCGGCAATCCCTAAGGCATTGGCCACGGCAAAATGAAAATCGAGCGATTCCAGAAGCGTCGGGTCGAACGTCGCCACGACGCTTCCGGTCAACGAGCTGGCCTCGATATGGTGCATCCCGCGAACTGTGGCGAGGCGGGACTCGATATCCCTGGCTTGGTCAGGGTGTCCCTTGATGCCTTCGAGTTTAAGGCGAATTCTCCCGGGAAGGGCATGCATAAGACGGACGTCATCTAATTTCAATGGCATCTCCTCGACAGACTTTCACCCCGGCAGCCGCGAGCATACACAGCGCCGGTTATTCAGATCCCTTTCGGCTTCGAGTTCTACGCCTGGGGGTGTCCGTTGTCCCTTCACCGTTTTCCTCCACCTCAGCTCTGACTTCCGCCACCATGTCATTGATCTGTTCGCCGGCCTCCGCAATCGATTCCTTGACCGTGTCGTACAGCAGCACTCCGCCCTTGATGGCGCTCTTCGCCAATGGACGGATCGCGGCACCGACCGCCGGCAAAACCGTCGGCGCAACCAGCGCAACTCCAACTCCGACCAATGCCGCACCCCATGAACCCTTCAAGACATCCTCAAACAGTGCCATAGCTGCCTCCTCTCCTCTACCTTTCCTTCTCCGGCTGCCGGGAGGTTAACAACAACTTAACCAATCGCTTAATTGTTTGTTACGCCAATGCATCACTATGTGCAAGTTAACAAAGTGTGAAGATGGAATGCCTAAATGTGCAGGTTAGAGGCGCGCGCGATCGGCCATTGGGACAAGGCCCTCTTTCCAGACACGAGGGCGAGAGTGACATGATGGGGCTGGACGCAGAACTTTCTCCCAACGGAAGGAAGCTGAAAATCGGATCTCTTCAGTGCGATGGGTCCTGCCTTCAGATCCGCTGCGGTAATCTGTCCGTGTCGCTGACCGGGCGGGAGTTTGAACTTTTTTGGGCGCTGGCTTCGCAGCCGGAACGGCTGATGTCCAGACAAGAGTTACGGGACAGCGTGTGGCATAAGAAAAGCCGCGTCGATCTACGCACCATCGACCTGCACATCGCCCATATCCGCAAGAAGCTACGACGATTCAAGTCGTCGTCTATGCCGGTCATCCAGACGGTATGGAGCCTGGGATACAAAATGAGAAACTCCCCCGCCTCGAATAATGCCGACGCGATCCGGACAAGCAGGACATCAAACCTTTGATCCTCGCCATCATGCGACGCAGTTCTTTGCAAAAATCTGGAAGCGGTCGTGCGGTCTAGTACAGGCTTGAGCAGATATGCGTCAGTCGTTGCCGGCAGGTCATCCATTCAAACCGTCGAAACCCTCGGCCTGATGTATGTATCGCTCGGGAACAGCCGATTCGGTGCCGTCGAGTGGCGCGGCGATGCCGGCGGTTTGTAAAAGTTCCACACGTGTATTCAGGCAGCGGAACAGATCTGCCTCACATAGACTCGCAGAGTCCGCAGTCATGTCATCAGATCTTCGACTCGCTTTTTAAGTATAAAAAACGCGTTGTCAAAAGCGGCCTCAATTTCGTCGTCAGACCCCGTAGCCTTGGCCGGGTCAGGCGTACTCCAATGCTGCTTCTTGGGTTTGCCGGGGAAGAGTGGACAACTCTCGCCGGCGGCCTGGTCGCACACTGTAATGACCAGATCGAACGGATGATCTGCCAACTCATTCCAAGACTTGCTTCGCGGCTGGCCTGGATCAACACCATGCCGTTTCAATGTTTCAATGGATTTCGGGTGCACATATCCCACGGGAGAACTCCCGGCACTCCACGCTTGGTACAGTCCATGTCCGAGATCATTAATTAACGCCTCAGCCATGACCGACCGGCAGGAGTTACCCGTGCACAGAACCAGGACCTTGATGGCATCGGACCCCATCAATCGCAACACCCGGCGGTTTTTTTGGAAGGTTCACAGCAGTCAGGCTTCCCCATAATTTCCGGCGTGCAGCAGGCACCTTCAGGAGAGTCGAGTTCACCGGAGAAGAGCTGGACATATTCCATCGTCCGGTAGACTTCCCATGGAATGCCAGATGGATCTTGTATCCACGACTTTTCCGACCGGGCGTAACAGCAGACCGTTTCGCCTTCATCGACGATTGCCATGTTCCCAGTCCTGAGGCGTTCTCGCAGTTCGGTCAGTTCGGCATCCTCCTCGACCTGAATGCCCAGATGATCGACGCCCTTTTCCTTGGCACGAGTGGATATGGCGAAGTTCACACGGGGGTCATCCACCAGCCATTTTGCATAATCCGATTTCGTTTTGATTGGCGCTGCGCCAAACAGGGCACTATAAAAACGAATGGATTCATCGAGTTTCTCCACGCCAATATGGATATGAAGGCGTTTCATCAAGGATTCTCCTTTAGGCTATATCGGGTTGAGTAGTTACCGATCGAGCGCCATCGCTCTTTCCCGTTCTGGAAACGGGCAACTTAACAAATAGTCCAACACGCGAGATGCAGAGCGTTATCTAACAATGCCGTCAGGCCGCTAAACAGAAGCATGTAGAGCAGCCATTCTCGGAGCACTTCAATAAGGGAAATCGGCTTGCTTAGACCCTGCCACGTTGGGCTGAACCAATTCTCTGAGATATACACCCCTAACAGGACGATTAAGGACAGGGTCCCGACCAGCCCGAGCATTCTCATATACCCTCCCACTACCTCTCTACTCTGACCAGATGACCGATGCTCTCACACGGGGAAGGGACGGGTAGACATTATGTTGCCGTAGGCGTCATGCGGTGGCTTCCTTCAGAGGGAACCAGTGTCGCGTCTGATTACAGACATGACAGACCGAAAGCATGACAGGAACTTCCACAAGCACACCGACCACGGTGGCCAAGGCCGCGCCAGATTCTGGGCCAAACAGGGCAATGGCGGTTGCCACCGCGAGTTCAAAGAAGTTACTCGCTCCGATCAATGCTCCGGGTGCGGCAACGGCATAGGGGACCTTTAACCACTTCATCAACCCATACGCGAGTGACGCGTTGAAATAGACCTGTAAAAGAATAGGGATCGCAATGAGCAGGACGTGCACGGGTTTGCCAAGGATGTTGTCCGCTTGGAAGGCAAAAATAAGGACCAAGGTGATGAGCAGTGCCGTGATGGTGACGGGGGCAAAGCGGGGGAGGAGTGTCTCCTCAAACCACCGTTTCCCCCGCTGCCGAATGAACCAATGTCGCAGTAGGACTCCCAGCACCAAGGGGATCACAATAAATCCGACTACGGAATAGACGAGGACTACAAAGGGTACAGTCAGCGAAGAAGCCCCGCTCACCAGCAAACCGACTATCGGGGCGAACAGCACCAACATAATCACATCATTCACCGAGACCTGCACCAGGGTATAAGCCGGATCGCCGTCCGTGAGGTAGCTCCAGACAAAGACCATGGCTGTACAGGGTGCAGCGGCAAGGATGATTGACCCGGCAATGTATTGATCTGCTTCGGCTGGCGTCATCCACGCCGAGAAGATGAATCGGAAAAAGAACCAGGCCAAGAAGGCCATGGAGAAGGGTTTCACCACCCAGTTGATAAACAGTGTGATCAACAATCCCTGAGGACGCTGACCGACTTGCGCGACGGCACGAAAGTCCACTTTCATCATCATGGGTGTAATCATGAGCCAGATGAGGATCGCCATCGGAAGGTTGACATGACTATTCTGACCGAACTCCAGATCCCGCAAGACCTGAATGACTCCGGTAGCCGATTTGCCCAGGAGCACACCTCCGACCATACAGAGACCCACCCAGACAGTGAGATATCGTTCAAATGGATTCAATCTCTTCACGGGTGGGGCGGCCTGAAGACCTCTCGTCATGGCGATGTCCATGGTTGGTACTCCCTGGTTCTTGATCACACATACGCTGATTTTTCTGCACTGACAAAGGCGCTCATGAATTTGCCATCGGCGTGACTCGCGAGGCGTTCAACATCTAACCCAGCTCCACTGAGGAAATCCCGCGCATACTCGGCCCGGTACACTCGAATGGGTTGAATCAAGATATTCTGGAACCCCGTGTGGCTGAGGAGCGTTGCATATTGTCGTTCATCCAGAGCCCCCGCCACGCAGCCCGCCCACAGCTCTAAGCTGAACTTGATCTCCGCTGGCATAGGCCCACGGGTCACGATGTCTGAGATCGCAAGGCGGCCTCCTGGACGCAGCACGCGAAACGCCTCGGACAAGACGCGTTCCTTCTCTCCCGAGAGATTCACGACACAATTCGAAATAATTACATCGACCGCGGCATCGGGCAGCGGAATCTGTTCGATCTCGCCTTTCAGAAACTCCACATTCGACAACCCCGCTTTGATCTGATTCTCTCTCGCGAGTTCCACCATCTCGTCCGTCATATCGAGTCCATAGGCTTTCCCCATAGAACCCACTCGCTTGGCCGAGAGCAGCACATCAATGCCACCACCCGAGCCCAAGTCGAGCACGGTTTCTCCTGGGCGCAGATCTACTAAGGCGGTGGGATTTCCACACCCAAAAGACGCCAGCACGGCTTCTGGGGGAAGATCACGGATCTCTTGGTCACTGTAGAGATTGTGGGTGAGGGCATCGAGCTTGTTTCCCTGCAACGTCGTCCCACAACAAGACCGACCTCCGCTTCGCACCTGCAGTGCCGCCTGCCGGTATTCTCCCTTCACAATTTCCTTGATCTTGTCCTTGTCCATGTCACCTTCACATATCAATAGAACTTGATTAGTGAGGCCAAAAAAACTCTACGGGCAGCGTCCCCGTTTAAACATGCTCGCTTCTGTGCTCTTCAGCGATCTGACCAGATCCTCCAATTCCTCCATGCCGGCCCGATTCAATGCATAATAGATCCATCGTCCTTCCCTGCGATCAATCACAAGGCCGGCATCCTTCAATACTTTAAGATGAAATGAGAGCCTGGACTGACCAGTTTTAAAAGAGTCCGTCAAATCGCAGACGCACTGCTCACCCTCGCCCAATCGTTCGATCAGCCGCACACGAGTCTCATCCGACAGGGCGTGACATATGCTCACGACCTTTGCAAGGCTTTTGACTGACGTGCTCGTCATGCTTGGGTTATACATCAAGAATGGTTGATCTGTCAATGACGGCGTCGAAGGGCGCGCCACAAAGGCCCGGATGGCTCTGCGGGAGGTTGTCGGCACAGAACCAGACGCGACGCCTGGTGGATCGTGCGCTAAGCCGGCAGAGTCCTGAAGCCATGGGTTCTTTCTGGGAAACAGTTTTCTTTAGTACCTAGACGTTTCTGACCGGAAAAGTATTCTGCATGATTTCGGATCGCCGCGTTGACCGGGAACAGTTACGGCGTGAAAAACCACGCCTCCTCTATGGTCCTCCTCACGATCCTTCCGTCCGGGAACGCAGTACAACCAACGAAAGGCCTGAACGCCGCCGCTGGTTCGAGCAAGATATCCTTCACGGTCACGCGTGGTCCATCCGGCGTAGGATTGTTCTCGGTCAGGCGCTTGACGATCACCTTCCGCGTCGGATGTCTGTTCGATAGTCGCTGTATATCACTGCCTGAATAATAGTCGCTGCAGCCGCTATGAATTTCGGACACCAGGTCCACATACTCATAGGCATTTCCGCGAGGGTCCTGCATGCGGTCTTCGACCTCGAGACAGCCGGTGAAGACACATGCGAGAACTCCCCATACAATCGTGGTCATGCCGCTCCCGATGCCCGATTCTTTACCGGATTTCATGAATAGCTCCGTGAGAGACTCTTCTCCATCACATCATCGTCGGAAAATGATACTGCACGGACATGCCAGCGTTGTTACTTGTTTGCAAATTTCAGCGTTCGGAGCCGACCTCATGAACGCACGTGGGTGCACCACATCCAACGTGTGGTGATCCATTGAAGACTTGAAGAATGGTACTCATCCGAGGCATTCTCTACCTCCAATGGCATTCATGATTACGCCTTCCCTGAAACGGTCTCCGATCTGCTTCGTAATCCTGTGCATGATCTTAGCTCTTTCTGCCTGTGCATCCATTCCGCTCTTTCCGCCCAAAGCCGCCGACGGCATCGACGACCATTTTGATTTTGAGGTCTGGCGAAAAACGCCGAACACCCGCATCGGCCGCAAAATAGAACTCGCCGGGCGCGTGATCAGCGCCGACATGAAGAACGGAGAGACGTTCGTCATCGCAGAGCAACTGCCTATTGTCGATGGCCTGGTATATGAGACGCTGGCACTGAAAAAGCGAGTGGGGGAGTACGGAATATTCTATAGAGCGACAATCGATCCGAGGTGGCTGGGAGCGGGTAATCTCCTCATGGTCATCGGCACCGTCACCCAACCCAAGACGGTTGCCGTCAACGGTGTGCAACAAACCCTCCCGTTTCTTATCGCGGAATGTCTCCGTCTATGGAGGACCGGAGGCAAGGAACTCCCCCAGTCCCAACAGAACGCCGTCGACAGGCTCGCGTCGTTTGAACACACGACCTATTGTGCATCGAGCTACTGAAGACTGTCACCAAGCCGCGGCAGCAACCGATCGATGAGCCGTTAGAACTCATCGATCGATACCGGCTGCAACAGATCGCGCACCGACAACACGCCGACGATGGCCCCGCTCTTCATGACGGCCAGATGGCGTGTCCCGTGCTGTTGCATGAGGTCCGCCGCTTCGGTAATCGGACGCCGCTCGTCGATTCCGATCACAGGGCTGCTCATGATCGATTCCACCGGGACAAAGAATGGTTGCTTGCTTTCGCCGACGACCTTTCTCACGATATCAGGCTCGGTCACGATCCCGACGATGCTTTCATTCTGTTCGACAAACACGCTGCCGATCTTGTTGTGGTTCATCACCCGGGCTGCCTCGACGACCGACGTCCCCGCGGGAAGCGCGACCAGTTGCCGGGTCATGAGTTGACTAATAGTAACCATAGATCCTCCTTGATTGTAGGTTGATGACACGAACTCTTTCCTCACCACACACCTGCATACAGAAACGACAGTTGTCCCCTTGACGGTGACGTGTTCGAGACAATCACCACGGCATAGTCTCCGTCTCTGAGCCGGACCCGGAGGAGCGGATACACGACTTTTCTTTTCATCCCATAGAGTGTCTTCACCGCATAGAACAGTACCGCGAACATCATGACTAGAAGCGCCGTTATGACCCCCTATAGACGTCTCGTGAAGCATGTTGTATGTCCTTTCCATAGAGAGGTTCTGTTCTACCGTCTCTATGGAGGATTCTACCGAGGTGATGTTTCGAAGGCCTCACGTATGGGTAAATTGTCTGTTACAGCTGAAGAGGGAAGAGGGGGAGTGTCCCCGAAGAATCAGGGCATGCTCAGACGGGTCTTGGAACGATCTTCTCGACTCAGGGGCCGAGCCGCGAACGAATCCTGATGGGTCAGTCTTTCACGACGAAATGGACGCTACGGTTCTTCTGCCAGCACGAGTTATTGTGCTGGAGGCACAACGGACGATCCTTACCGAAACTGGTCACATCGACTTGCAGGGTCTCGAAACCGAGATTTTCCAGATATTGTCGGACCCCTCTGGCCCGACGTTCACCGAGGACCAGATTGTACTCGACCGTCCCGATCTCGTCGGTCCGACCTTCGAGCAACACTTTTTTTACGCCGTTCGCTTTCAATCGCTTGGCGTTTTCCTCCACGGTCGTCAGGGCGTCCTCGCGAAGGCTATATTGATCG
>DAISKX010000099.1:0-9216 GCA_036820725.1 Nitrospiraceae bacterium | reverse complement strand
GTTGGAAAGATTTTATGCTCCATCTCGTCGGATACTACCCCTTCCGGTGTGCTGTCTGCCATTACCGATTCAGACTGCGGCGCCGTGCTTAAACCAGGTCGTTGAGTCGGATCCTGCCCGTCACTCAATCAAATCGAAGTCGAAGCACGGCACATCATCGATTGGCCGTCAATTGTTCCACTGCCACGTTCGAACGGGTACGATATCATGCATGGTCGAACATTCAACCTGGGTCGGCTCATGCAGTCCGATCGGTGAAGGAGCGTCCGTTGAGGGAACGTCATGATCGAGTCGCCGACAGGGATGATATCATCAGAATGTTCCGCCACGATCGCGTGACCTCGGCTGTCAACCCAAGATCAGAAAGGGCATACCTGACCAACGAGAACAATGTGAGGCTCTAGCCTGATCCTAATGTTCAACAATCCTGGTGGGCACCGGCACGATGCGGTTCCTCCAGGGGCGGCCAATGAACTAGTCCGACTGCGAACGGTCACCGAACTCGCTCGCGGGGTTTACCGTCGGCTGCAGTGTCATAAAGTCAAAGAGACGGCGGTCCAATAGGAGCGAAGGCGCGATATTCGAAACGGCGGCAAACATGCTGTCGTTGCTTCCGGGAAAACGCTCTTCCCACGTCCGCAGCATGGCCTTGACCTGCTGGCGCTTGAGATTGTCCTGCGAGCCGCAGAGATCGCATGGGATGATGGGGAAAGCCTTCAGTTCTGCATACCGTGTCAGATCCGCTTCCTTTACATATGCGAGAGGCCGGATCACGATATGACGATGGCCCTGAGGGCGCAATTTGGGCGGCATGGTCCTGATCTTTCCATTAAAGAACAGGTTCAACAAGAGCGTCTCCAGGATGTCATCACGATGATGGCCCAACGCGATCTTCGTCGCGCCGAGTTCAGTCGCAAGTCGGTACAGATGTCCGCGGCGTAGGCGAGAACAGAGCGAGCACATCGTCTCTCCTTCCGGGATGAGCTGTTTCACTACGGAATAGGTATCTTGGGTTTCGATGTGGAACGGGATTCTTCTGCGGGATAGGTAATCGGGAAGGATATGCGCCGGGAAGCCTGGTTGTTTTTGATCCAGATTGACCGCGATGATTTCGAATTGAATCGGCGCCCTGCTGTGCAGGGATAACACGATGTCGAGGAGTCCGTAGCTGTCCTTCCCGCCGGAGACACACACCATGACTTTGTCGCCGTCTTCGATCATCTCGTAATCGGCAACAGCCTGGCCGACGAGCCGGCACAGTCGAGTGTGAACCGTCTCGACCTCTTTAAGACGTGCTGTAATCGGCGTCGTCTGATTGGCGTGGGCGGAAGGGATGCTCATCGTGCGCAGCATTGTAGCCTAGTTCAGCCGAAAGGGGATAGACGGGATAGTCACCGTCCAAAGGTTTCAAAAGAGAATGCTATCGGGAAGAAGTCCGTGAGTGAGTGCTGGTATCAGTGACGAGAGGGCGATCAGTCAGGGCCTCATAGGCTTCTGAAATTGACGCTACGGGGGAAACCTGCATGAGGAAGGGCGTGCGCCAGTCAGAATCCGTGGCGTCCGCCTCGTCGGGGATGAGAATGCGCTGTAAATGTTCGTGATGAGCAGCGTCAATCTTGAAAGGAATGCCGCTGACCACGCCAATGTGCCCGTCGTTTGTCACGGTACCGGTGAGTGCGCGATCGAATTGAACGGTATCGCCTTTGGCGAGGGCGATGACGGTCAATCCGACCATTGCTGAAAGGCTGTCGCCGTAGAGTGTGACGCCTGGGGCTTCGAAAGAGAGAAAGATACTCCAGGAATCGGGGTTGAGATGCGCTGCTCTGGCCGTCCGGTCGATCGCCAGCATGATGGCCCCTTGCGTTCTATCCGAAAAGCTTCCCTGACCCGGCTCGAAATTGACTTCAATACCATGGTGGTCTTTTCGTTGCTCCAGGCCGATCACTACCTCAGCCACAACGCCGACCTGTTGGCTTTGCCCCGCTTGAGCCGTCCCGAGAATATGGATGAGTTGCTCTCGCCACTGACTCGAGTCAACGTTGGCCTTAGCGAATGTGGGCCCAGCGGCCAAGAGCATTATGGCCCCGACGATCAGCATTTCAAGTGTTCTGATCAGGTTGAACAGTCGTGAAGTCTTTAATGAAGGGAGGCTGGGAGGGACAGTCTCGTTCAGCAGCATTGGTCAATATACCATAGTGCTTCACGTAGAGGGCAATGTTCTGTCATATATGCAGATATGCAGATTCGTCCTATCCCTGTCGAACCGAGTGAAAACCCCTGTTTGCTTCGGAAGCGGTCATGAATTTGGAGACTTCATGGCGGAAACATCGGCACGCGATGAGGTAATATTCCGGAGGGGGAAATAGGAAGAGAACAAATGAGAGTTACAGTTGAGAACATGAACAGGGCCTAAGGTTGCCCCTAACCGTCATTGTCCTTTTGCAGGTCGATGGGAAAGCGACTCATCCGTGGCGCTCGATATGTCTGCCTTTGCTGAACCTGGTTTGGGTAGGGTCATTTTACCTAGGGAAATGCCTAGGTGCCAATCCCGGGCGATGTATGCGATTTTTGAATGAGGTGCTATATTTATCTAGGATCAAAAACGCATCTGACGAGGACTTTTGACGATACCGGCATGGCATCGCCCGAAGTGGAGAGGAAGCGACAAAGCCGTTCGGCGATCGAAGTGCCGGAATGGGCGGAATGGTCTGACGATAAACTGCTTGATCTCCGTGTATGCGATTTGCGACTCAGGATCGAAGGCAGTTTCTTCGTCGAGTCGATCGAAGCGCTCAATCACGAACTGAAATCTCGCCGGTTGCGCTTCCGTCCGTACTTCTGGCTGTCTGATGAATGGTTCACGCCCGATGGGGTGCCGGGGATCGCGCTGCCTTTTTATTTGGCACACCCGAGGTTAGCGAAGCTGGAGATGACCCAAATGCTCGAAGTCGAGGGCGGCACCTCCGAGTGGTGCATGCGGATTCTGCGGCATGAGGCTGGACACGCCATTGAGAATGCTTATCTGTTGCGCCGCCGCCGGCGTCGCCAGAGACTGTTCGGTAAATCGTCTGAACCCTATCCGGAGTATTACACCCCCAAACCCTATAGCCGCAGCTTCGTGCACCATTTGGATATATGGTATGCACAGAGTCATCCGGATGAAGATTTTGCAGAGACGTTCGCGGTGTGGCTGGATCCGCAGTCGGCATGGAGAGAACGGTACGCAGGATGGCCGGTACTCAAGAAGTTGGAGTTCATGGATACGTTAATGGGAGAGTTAGCCGGCGTCGAACCGGCGGTGACCTCGCGCCAGCAGCTTGATCCGCTCCGGCGAGTGTATAAGACCCTCCGCGATCATTATGACGAGAAACGGGCGCATTACGGCATCGGCGGCGTTCCCTCATACGATACGGACCTCAAGAGGTTATTTTCTGATTCACCAAGCTATGCGCAAAACCCCAGCGCCGCCGTCTTTATCCATCGTATTCGCAAGGAAGTGCGCAGAAAAGTGGCGGATTGGACCGGAGAATACCGATATACGATCGATCAGGTTCTGCAGGGCATGATCGATCGAAGCGAAGCCCTTCATCTCCACCTAACGATGCCCGCGGAACAGGCGAAACTGGAATTCACAATCCTTCTGACGGTGCAGGCGATGAACTACCTCCACGGCGGGCGACACAAGGTGGCATTATGAGACGTTTACGCATCCTCGTGCTCATGCATAAGGACCTCATCCCTCCTGAGCAACTCAACGGCCACGATCTCAATGCCGTCGAGTGGAAGACCGAGTACGATGTGGTGTCCACATTACGAAGGCTCGGCCATGAGGTGACTCCCCTGGGGGTCAAGAGCGATCTGGAAGTCATTCGCGGTGCGGTCGAAGAAGTGAAGCCGCATATCGCCTTTAATCTTCTAGAAGAATTCGACGGGGTGGCTGTGTACGACCAGAACGTGGTCTCGTACCTCGAACTGCTTCACGTACCCTACACCGGGTGCAATCCACGTGGTTTGATGTTATCACGGGACAAGGCTCTGTCCAAGCAGGTGATGTCCTACCATCGCATTCCCTATCCCGAATTCATGGTGGTGCCGATTCATCGGATGGTCAGGCGCCCCAAGTGGCTCGAATTTCCGCTGATCGTGAAGTCAGTCAGCGAAGAAGCCTCCTTGGGAATTTCCCAAGCATCGATCGTGGACGATGAAGAAAAACTCCGTGAGCGGGTCGCTTTCATTCATGAAAGCGTAGGAACCGGCGCATTGGTCGAACGCTATATCGAGGGGCGTGAACTCTATGTAGGAGTCATGGGGAACGCCCACCTTCAAGTATTTCCCGTGTGGGAACTGGTCATGGATAAAATGCCGGAAGAATCCAAGCGGATCGCGACGGAACGTGTGAAATGGAGCCGAAAGTATCAAGACAAGTACGGCATTCGATCGTGCGAGGCCAAGAATCTTCCGGATGGCGCCGCGGAAAAAGTGCAGCACTTGGCCAAGCGCGTGTATCGAGCCCTCGGCCTCAGTGGTTATGCACGGATCGATATGAGAATGGATCAGGAAGGCAATGTCTACGTGCTTGAGGCCAACCCTAACCCTCAAATTGCCGACGATGAGGATTTTGCAGAATCAGCCCAAAAAGCGGACTACTCGTACAAAGACCTATTACAGGAACTCATCCACATTGGCTTGCGCTGGCGGCCCGCCAAAGTTGCGTAACCGCCAGCACGTCGTATCCCCCTCTCTACATCTTCAAATGCTTCTTTAGAATGTCTGAATTATGAATCTCGGCGTTGTCCTTGCCGAGGTCGTGGGCTTTCTGGAAGTGCTGTGTGGCTCCCCCATGATCCCCCGCTTTGTCGAGAGTCAGGGCCAGATCGTAATGAGCTTCAGCCGACTTGGGATCGGCCTTTTCGGCTTCGGTAAAATGCTTTTTCGCCACGTCCCAATGTCCCTTTTCGTAATGCTCGATGCCTTCGTTGATGTGCGTCTCCGCTTTAGAGCCGGCAGCGGCCTTGAGCGGATGCGCTTCCTTCCCCATCGCCGCCCAGGCGTATGTCATCAATAACAGCGCTGCACACATTGTGAATCCCAGTATCCGTGACATGCTGGCCTCCTTGGTTTGGTGAACTATACTTACTTCTCACTACGAAGCAGGCGGATATCTGGATGTATCGCGCTCACACGGTGAGATTAGGTGAAATTATAGGGGGATCCAAAAGAGTGTTCAAAGGTGAAACGTTTCGGACCGGCGGCGAATGTCTTTGTGACGAAACGTGAGCCGGGGAAGAGGCAAAGGCCACCTTCACGGATGGTGATCGTGGGTGGCGCATAGAGGAGATGGACGGTTACCGTAACAGTTACGGGCCCCACCGGATGCCGAACAACAGCGCCACACTGGTACTATCGTCCTGAACGGGCGGCGAAAGGGTAATGTGGTGCAGGTTGACCATTACTGTGCTGGAGAATGCGATCGTCGGTCCGACTTGATATTCCAGTGAGAGACCCAGAGGGATGAAGTGGCTCGTATCATTTCGGTCGATCCGATTGGGTCCTCTGCCACGGTCGAGATCGGCATGGATGAGTCCAAGGCCGGCAAATGGAACGAGGTTCACGCCGTTGTTGAAACGGAGATGGTACTTGGCCACCCCGGCCGCCGCGACCTGTGTGAGGTCCCCGACGGGGGTGAACAAGACCAGGCCACCGAACGAAAAATTAGGATCCATGTAATAGTCGAGTCCCAATCCCATCGCAAACACTGAACCGTCGGTCGTACCGTTCCAGACACCGATGTCGGTTCCAAATCCCCAGTGCTTGTCCTGTGCGAGCACGTACTCTGTCGGGGCAACAAGAAGGATAAGAAACAGAAGCGGCGGATAGATATATAAGCGCAAAGGATTGATGGGGTCACGTGACATGACGCCTCCCTAGAAATGCGCGCGGACTGTACCATAGGGGCGGGACCTCGACAAGCAGCAGTCACTCCATGGCTGACTTGTACTTACCGCCTGTGTCATGCGATATGGTTGTTCGTGATCCCCGATATCTATCGGTAATGAGAGGAGTGTGTAAATGACACCGGCCGAAGCGGCGGACGCATTGTTCGCCGTCATCCCTCGCGCGATTTCGCGCGATCTCCTGGCAGACTATGGTATCGAAGGGTCGGAGATACAGGCTCGAGACGTCACTCGGGAAGTCCTCTCTCTCAATTTGTACTGGATCTCGGCGGCCATCGAAGCCCACATTCCTCGCGACTACCGGACGGTCTTGTTCGATCGCTTGTTGCAACTCGTCAGTCAAGAGTGGGTCTCGCAGTTTCAGCAGTCTCACGTCACATGGACGGAATATCTGAACGAATTGGAGCAGCGGCGAATGGTGTACGTGCCTATCGGTAGAGCGAAGGGTGGGGAGATCGGCATTGCAACTCAAGCAGGCGCAATCCTAGAAGATAACCGGATCGTCCGCGATGAGGACAGGCCCAAGGTATTGGCCTTGCTGCTGGATCTTATCCCGCTGGACCGGTATGGCGCGATCCTGGATGAGGGATTCTAGCGGATCCTATTAGAGGTAGCGGCACGACCGGACGGTTCCGTTCGTGTCGAGTTCGTAGGCTAGTGGAGCTCCTGTAGGAATGTTGAGTTCCAGCACTTGCTCCCTTGTCAACCGATCTAATTGCATCACCAGGGCGCGCAGGCTATTGCCATGCGCGGCTATCAGAATCGTGTCACCGTTCAAGAGACAAGGTTTGATGCGAGTTTCATAATAGGGCAGAACCCGCTCGGCTGTATCCTGCAGGCTTTCTCCTCCGGGAGGGCGGACATCATAACTGCGGCGCCAGATTTTCACTTGCTCATCACCGAACTTCTTGGCGGTTTCTGTCTTGTTCAGTCCTTGCAGTTCTCCATACATCCGTTCATTAAGTGCCCTGTCCTTTTCAATAGGGATATGGGTTTGGCCAACCACTTCAAGGATAATGCGTAACGTGTCATTCGCTCGGGCGAGCACAGAAGAAAAGGCACGATCAAAGGTATAACCTTTCAGTTTTTGACCCGCCGCCTTGGCCTCTTCCATACCTTTCGGTGAGAGCGGTACATCGACCCACCCGGTGAAACGATTCTCCAGATTCCATTGCGACTCTCCATGTCGGATCAAAACAAGTCGGCTCATGATCTCTCCTCTCACAACAAGCGTGCGCGTTGGCTGACATAGAATACGCGATCAGCTAATCCGGCTGTCAACCGGGTGCACGGGCATCGATGGTTCGCCGGACGCCTTGCATCTCAAGACAGGACGTCGGTACGATGCCGCGAGTTCCGCATCATCCTGAACTGTGATGGATATGTCGATGGATCATGACATCCTACCGGGGGACTGGGAACGTTTCCGGCAATGGTGGATTGTGATGGGCGATCGGCTGAATGTAAAAGACAGGATACATTTGTTTTTCCAGGTTGCCCTGGGATCCGATCGTGTATTGGGCCGTGCCCAACACCTGGGCGGACAGGTGGACTATATTCTTTTTGTGATCGTACGGTACTGGATTCCCGTTGTACTTCCACCTTCCGGACGGGAACGGCTCACCAAGAATGATCCTGACTATTGGCTGGAGTCCCAGCAGATTCTCAGAGCCGCGGTGGTTCGATTGCGCGAACTGAAGCCCTTGATTGAGTTGCTCACAGACCCGAATTCCCTGGCTGATGCACACAAGCCCCGGACGTCATCGGGTACTCCTGTCGTTGAAGTGGAATTGGCCAATATGCTCGCGGGCATTGCCGAGGTGGCCGGCAGCTACGGCGGACCGGATTATACGTCGGTGATCAAGAGTTTCGATCCCGTGCCATTGCGCCAGACCCAACCATTCAAACACAACAAGAAGAATAGCGCAGAATTGTGGGTCGTGTTCCTCTTGAGGGAGCACTTTCGGAGTCTCGGGCTGGGGAAAGATCGGTACTGGCCTCTCATTGCGGCGCTCTGTGCCGCGGCAGGAATCACGCAGTCGAATGGTCAGGCCTATGGGCCCGATGAATTGAAATCATGGTGGCAGAAGAATTGGCCTCGGACCTATAACCAACTGGAACAAACCCAATCGACACCGGATTTGTGCGGGGCCGCCTATCAACAGGACTTTGAATGGTTCACGGTATGGATTGAGTGGCAACGTATCCGACCACCGACGGCAACGACCTAAAGGCGCAGGATCGTACGATTCTAGATGGCAGTCGTTCCAGCCGGTTTCACCTTGGAAGGAGGAGGCTTCTGCAGATTGTCTTGTGCACCTTCCTTGAAGATCGTGGCGATCATCGCAACCTTCAACACCAGCAATCCCACGCCGACCCACACGACATAAGGCTGGACTCCGCCCAGATCGCCTAACATCCGCTGCTGGACGGCGCCGCCCGAGGCCCGTTCGCTTTTAACCTTGCCGATCTGCTCTTTGACGTGCCAGAAATAAATGTAGTTGGCGCTCGCGCCTGCCATCAGACGCCATACAACATCAGCGGACAGGTCCTGGGTCAGATAGAACGCGATGACCGGGCCGAGCGCATAAATCATCGCGTACGCATACATCTTTCGATAGAGAAACCAGAGGAAAGGCTCGAACACGAACGCGGGCCAGTGCCAGGTGAAGGCAAACCGAGGGCCATTCGGGGTAGAAAACTTCTTAAACGTTTCCAGGTACCGGTCCGCATTCGGCCCGATAAACGCACGCCACAGGTCCTGTTCGGTCACCGGTGGAGGTGGCTCCACCGCAGTCGGCACATTGGCGTCCTCTATCAGAGAACTTCCACACTGGTGACAAAACTTTGCATCGTCGGCGTTCTGTTGTCGGCATTGCGCACAGGTTTTCATACAACCCACCTTATCCCATCCGCCACGAGTTGACGTCAAGCAAGTCCGGTCTCGATGGCTGATTCAATGGTTGCCAACAGCGTCGCCATTGAGCGAAGTCATTGTATTGCTTTCACTATCCCCCTATGTTAGCTTCGCCGTTCAACGAGGGATTGGTGTGTCATGCCCACTGAAGAGGTGCGCCGCTTGGCGGAGCAATATCTGATGGATACCTATACTCGGCAGCCTATCTCCATTGTCCGTGGGAGAGGTGCCTGTGTGTACGATCTGGAGGGCCGGGAGTATCTCGACTTTGTGGCCGGCATTGCGGTGAACGTGCTCGGCCATGGACATCCCGATTTGATCGTCGCGATCCAAAAGCAGGCGCAG
>DAISKX010000098.1:0-9233 GCA_036820725.1 Nitrospiraceae bacterium | reverse complement strand
CATCGTTCGCGCAATGCCGAACATGCCGGCGCTTGTGCGAGAAGGAGTGACCGCCATCGCGATCGAGCCGCACGTGCAGGAAGCAGACGTGGCGCTTACGCGGACACTTTTTGAGGCAGTCGGTCGTGTAGTGTCGATCGAAGAACGACTCATGGATGCTGTGACAGGTCTGAGCGGGAGCGGGCCTGCCTATATCTTTGTCGCGATCGAGGCCCTGGCCGATGGAGGAGTCAAAATGGGTCTTCCGCGTCAGACCGCGGAACTACTTGCCGCGCAGACGGTGCTCGGAGCTGCAAAATTAGTATTGGAGAAAGGCGAGCATCCAGCTAGGCTGAAAGATCAGGTGGCCTCGCCCGGGGGAACGACGATCGCGGGATTACACCGCTTGGAAGCGGGCAGTATACGGGCGACCCTGATTGCGGCGGTCGAAGCGGCCACAAAACGCTCTGAGGAGCTGGGGCGAACATGTTTGTAATGGGGAATATCCTGCATGGGTTGGCGACCGTCTTGGATACGGTGCTGACGCTCTACATGTGGGTCATCATTGCACGGGCGCTGATCTCGTGGGTGAATCCTGATCCGTGGAATCCGATCGTCCAGTTTTTAGAGCGCGTGACAGAACCCGTGCTTGCGCCTATCCGGCGATGGCTGAGCTGGCGGATGGGAATTGATCTGTCGCCGATGATTGCTATCCTCATCATAGTCTTTTTACAATATGCATTGATCCGCACCATGATGGATCTTGCTGTCCGGATGAACTGAACGACGAAGAGGTGGTACATGAAAATCACGCCGATCGACATTCAGCAGATGGTGTTTCAGGTCAAATTCCGAGGATATGATAAGGAGGAAGTCAATCGCTTTCTCGAGGAACTGGCGCTGACGGTGGAAGGATTGAACCGGGATAATGCCCTTCTGAGAGAGAAACTGACCCTTACCGAGCAACACCTCATCGAGTTGAAACGCACCGAATCCACTCTCTCCAGTACCTTGGTATCAGCGCAGTCGCTGGCCGAGGATGTGAAACGGTCGGCTCACCGTGAGGCCGATCTCATTGTAAAGGAAGCCGAACTCAAAGCCAGTGAGGTGATGCGTCAGGCCCGTACGGAGCTGGTGAATATTCAGGGCGACGTGTCGGACCTTCAGAAACAGCGTCTACTCCTGGTCGAACGATTTCGTTCCACCATCCGATCGTTTGAACGCATGCTGGAAGTCGAGGAAACGGAAGCATACCAAACTGAACCGGCCACGACTGGCGAGAAACTTGCCGGAGATTCCAGCACGGCCCGGTAGGATTCAAAACAGTGCTGAACGTGCCTTCCGGGCATTCCACGTATCAGCCTGCCTGCAATGTGAGAGCCTGTTGTCTCGCCCCGATCCCGCTCCGCCTGATCTCGGAGGTCATCTGATATGGTGACCGTTGATCCCATCGATTGCGCCATGCAGGCAGCCGTCGACAATGGGGTTTTCCCCGGAGCGGTTCTCGTCGTGCGCTATCAAGGAACGACGGTGTGTGTAAAAGCGGCAGGACGCCTTTCCACTATTCCGCAGGGACCGGCGGTCACCGCCGCGACGGTGTACGATCTGGCCTCGCTCACGAAGCCTCTGGCGACCACGACTGCGACCCTCCTCTTCGCACAGCGACAACGCATAAGCCTCGAAGAGCCGATCGAAAATCGACTGACAGAACTTCGTGGAAGTGCCATCGGCAAGGTCTCTCTCGGTAATCTCCTGACGCATAGCTCGGGATTACCGGGCTGGCGTCCGTACTACGAGCGTTTGGAACAGGCGGGGTTTTCTCATGAGAAAAAGGTGGATCGTGAACAGGTGCGGACGGCTGTCCTGCAGTATCTGCGAGACGAAGCATTCATCTACCCGACGGGAACACGGAGCCTATACAGCGATCTGGGCTTCATGTTGATTGGGTTCCTTCTCGAGCGAATCTCCGGATCCTCTCTCGCGGAGCTGTGCGAACGCGAGGTGTTTGTTCCGCTCGGCGCGAAACCGCTCGCCTTTCTTACGGCATTCAACGGGAGGCAAGGGGGAGGATCTTTCGGCCCTTCTCATCCTGTGGCGGCGACGGAGGATGATCCCTGGAGAAAACGTATCCTGCATGGTGAAGTCCACGATGAAAATGCTTTTGCGTTGGGAGGGGCTGCCGGCCATGCAGGCTTGTTTGGAACAGCTGGCTCCGTCTTGACGCTCTCGTCTGCTTGGCTGGATGCGTACCATGGAACCACGTCGTTGTTTGAGACAGAAATGGTGCGGCAGTTTGTCGTGCGCCGGAGCGATATCCCTGATTCGAGTCGCGCATTAGGATGGGACACCCCATCCGTACCATCCAGCGCGGGGACTTACTTTTCGGATCTCTCCTTCGGCCACCTTGGTTATACGGGAACTTCCCTCTGGATTGATCCGACCTGCCGGCTTGAAGTGGTGCTGCTGTCCAACCGTGTTCATCCGACAAGACGAAACGACGCCATCCGCGAATTTCGTCCGCGAATACACGATCTGATCTATAGGGAAGTGGTGGGAACCGGTTAAGGCAGGTCCGGATATTCGATCCAGGTTTCCTTCTCAGCCAGGTAGCGGTTCCCTTTGAAGTTGGCACGGGATCGCATGGTGCGAAATCCAAGTCCTTGGAGCTTGCTAATGACATCCTTGACGGCTGCACCGACCGTGGAAAAGGCCTGGCCCTCGACGCCTAACGCTTCGTATGTCACTTTTGCTGTGTATCCACCCGTTGTTCGGCTCACGAGCACGGCGCGATTGAAGTACCGGTCGCTGGGGTCAACCCCTTCAACTTGGTGTCGCTCGACCAAGCCCTCTTTTTTGAAGAGGAGAGGGAGGGAACTCATGCAAACCTCCATACGTGAAACTGGTGAACCAGCAGCCTGAGCGGCTGATTATAGGGACCCGGCGCGATGAGTGCAACCGTCGTTGACAAGGTGCGGCCCCCTTTCTATGATGCAAATTCTGATATGCCGTCCTTTCAAGTCCGATTCGACAGGATACCTTCGCCATCCATGTACATGAATGTTCCCAACAGCCTCACGATTCTTCGTATTCTGCTCATTCCTGTCTACGTCGGGTTGCTGACATATGGCCAGTTCGACTATGCGCTGGGCGTCCTGTTTGTCGCGGGACTGACCGACGGTCTCGATGGCACCATCGCCCGGGTCGCCAATCAACGGACGCAACTCGGGGCGTTTCTCGATCCGCTCGCCGACAAGCTATTGCTGACCACCGGGTTTATCACGCTCTCCGTCATGCATCTCATTCCGCTTTGGGTCACGATCCTCGTTGTCAGCCGCGATATCATCCTCATGTTGGGAACCGTCGTGGCTCATTTTACGGATACACGAGTCGATATTTCTCCGACCATTCTTGGCAAGGGAACCACCCTGATCCAACTTGCCACATTGGTTCTTGTGGTATTTTTTGCATCCCGCCGCCTCGACCTTGCCACCATTCAGCCGCTGCTTTACGTGATGGCCATCGTCACGCTTCTGTCCGGCTTACATTATCTGTATCGCGGGTACGCTCAGGTGAGCGCCAGCGGAACCTAGTCTCGCAGTTCGATCACGTTCTTCATCTGTTCGACCGCATGTTTGGTGCATTTGTTTGACAGACTTTGGGTCGTCTTATAGACTTCGTCCAGAGTTTCACAATGATGGGCTATGTGTGCTTCCCTGTGATGGCAGAGGAATTTAGGGCATACCTATGAGTACATTCGCCTACGTCGGAAGAACCCGCCAGGGGACAGTGAAGAAGGGGGAATTGACGGCGAAGACCCGCGACGAAGCGGTCGATCAGCTGCGAAAGCAGAATGTCGTCGTCACCAGTCTCGAAGAGAAATCGGGCAAGGGCGGGAAATTCAAATTCAGCCTCGGGAGCGGCCTCACAGACAAGGATCTGGTGGTTTTCACCCGCCAATTCGGCACCATGATTAATGCCGGTCTTCCTTTGATTCAATGTCTTGATATTCTGGCGACGCAATCCGAGAACAAGGTTCTTCGCGAAACGGTCGGCGATGTCAAAATCAGCGTGGAGGGGGGCTCCACATTCTCGGATGCGCTCCGGAAGCATCCGAAGGTTTTCGATGATTTGTATGTGAACATGATTCACGCTGGCGAAGTCGGTGGACTGCTCGATACGATTCTGACACGATTGGCCAAACACATTGAAAAGGCCATGAAGCTGAAGGGGCAAATCAAGTCGGCCATGGTCTATCCGATTTCGATTATGGGCGTGGCCGTTATTGTCATTGCCGTCCTCATGGTCTGGGTCATCCCGATTTTTGCCAAAATGTTCGCGGAAATGTCGGGAGGAAAGGTCGGACTTCCTGGACCGACCCAGATCGTGATTGATGTCAGCAATTTTTTCCAAAGCTACATCATCCACCTCGTTGGCGCCATCGCGGCAGCAATCTATGGTATCAAACGCTACTACAAGACCACCAAGGGCCGCATTGTCATCGACCGGTTGCTCCTCAAAGTACCTGTGATGGGCGACATTATTCGAAAGGCGTCGGTAGCCAAATTCACACGAACGCTGGGCACGTTGATCACAAGCGGCGTCCCGCTGTTGGAAGGGCTTGGTATTTGCGCGCGAACGTCTGGCAACAAAGTGATTGAAGAAGCCCTGCTTGGGGCACGAATCAGCATCAGCAGCGGAAAAACGATCTCGGAACCGTTAGCCAAGAGCCAAGTATTTCCGAAAATGGTGACGCATATGATCGCTGTGGGAGAGTCCACTGGCGCATTGGATGCGATGTTGGGAAAGATTGCAGACTTTTACGAAGATGAAGTTGATCAGGCCGTGGCCGCGATGACGTCTCTCCTCGAACCCATGATGATGGTATTTCTCGGTACCGTCATTGGATTTATCGTGATTGCGATGTATCTACCGATTTTCACGATGGCCGCGGCGATTCAGTAGCCGCCAGACCTTTGTCCGCGCCGCGGTCAGCCCTGGACTCGTGGCTCATATTCGCCGCGGACAAGCCGGTCACATCACCTTATCGGACAGAGTCTGCAGACCTATCGTCTTTTCATGTCTCGTCTCGTTTGCACGAGAGTGCAGTGACGAGATCCTCTCAAGCAGTGCTGCATTGCACCGCACCTGCGAACTTTCCCATGACGATCAGAGACTGATGGAATGGATGAACTGAAGACCAGGCTGCACTGGCTCATGGGCCTTCGTGTCGTCGTCGTGACGCTTTTGCTCGGGCTCTCTCTGGCATTTAATGTGACGAAGGGTGAACGGGTTCTCACCTTCCAGGCTCTCATCGTCTTCACCTACGCGAGTACCATCCTCTATGCGCTCCTGTTGCGCTACTTGCAGTCACAGTATGCACTGACGATGTTTACCTGGGTTCAGGTGGCAGTCGACTTCGCGCTCGAGACGATTCTCGTGGCGGGAACCGGCGGAATCGAGAGCCCGTTTGCCGTGCTGTACGTCATTACCGTTACGGTAGCCAGTCTGGTGCCGCGCAGGAGGGTAGGCCTCCTCACCGCCAGCCTCTGCACGATTGTATTCGGTGTGGTGACGGCGGTTCAGTTCTTCGGGTTGCTGACACCGATCGGATGGCTGTCTCCAGGCCGGTTGAACATCGCGGAGATTCTGCAAACCTTTTCCGTCTATGGCTTGGCTTTTCTCGGCGTCGGTTTTCTGAGCGGTGCGCTTGCCGATCAGTTGCGGCAGGCAGACCAGTCGTTGCGTGAAAAGGAACAAGGCCTCTCACGCCTCCAGTTATTTCACGAGAACATCGTCCAGAGTATCAGCAGCGGCGTGTTTACGACTGATGAGTCAAACCGGATTACCTTCTTTAATCCGGCGGCGCAGGAAGCGACGGGCTATGGTTTTGAGCAGGTTCAGGGCCGATTGTGGCGCGAAGTATTCAACTGGCATCCGCTTGAAGTCTCTCCAGATGCCGCACTGACGTCTCTCGCGCCTGTCCGGTTCGAGGTCGACTGCAAGCGCGCGGATGGTAGCCGGCTCGTGCTGGGTATGACGGTCTCTCCGCTTCATGAGCAGGGGAAGCAAACTGGCCTGGTCGGCGTCTTTAAGGATCTTACCCAAATTCGAGACATGGAGGAGGAAATGCGGCGGCGGGAGTGGTTGGCCACGCTGGGAGAAATGTCGGCTGGCATGGCGCACGAAATCAGGAATCCCCTAGGCGCACTGGCCGGCGCGATGCAGATGCTAAGAAAGGATGTGCGCAGTGACGAGACGAGTCAGCGTCTGATGGACATTGCGATTCGCGAAGCTACCCGTCTCGACAACATCATTACGGAGTTTCTGCAGTATGCGCGACCGCCGGCTCTCAATCTGCGCGAGCATGATTTGAACAAAGTTCTTGCCGACACGTTGGATCTGATCCAACATGAAGCTCGAACGCGAAAACGAATGACCATCTCGACCGTAGTAGCGAAAGAACCATTGGTGGCTCAAGTCGATCAGGACCAACTCAAGCAGGTGTTTTGGAATCTTGCCACCAACGCATTCGATGCCATGTCGAAAGGCGGTCAACTCACAATCGCCACAGGCCTCAGGAAAGTCGACGTGGCGGGACGGCGCGCCGATGTCATGGAAATTACATTCCAAGACGGAGGAGAAGGCATCCCCAAAGAAAACTTCGACAAAATCTTCCTTCCGTTTTTTACCACCAAAAAAGAAGGGTCTGGGCTGGGACTGGCGCAGGTCCATCGCATCGTGGATTTGCACGGGGGATGGATCAAGGTGGACAGCGCAGTCGGAAGAGGAGCGAAATTTGTGGTCTGTTTGCCGCGATCCGTAGAGGCTGGCGTACGGCTCTGGCATGAGGGAAGGGAACCGTGGAAAAGATCTTAATCGTTGACGATGAGCAGAGCATGCGGGACGTCCTGAGCATTATGCTCAAGCGGGCGGGATACGGCGTCACCACTGCCTCCGATGGCGAAGAAGCCGTCGGACACATCCACAAGGAGATTTTTGATCTGGTCATTACCGACCTCCGGATGCCGAAGATGGGCGGCCTGGACGTGCTTAAAACCGTGAAGGCCTCTTCCCCCGAGACCGTCGTGCTGGTGATCACGGCGTTCGCATCCGCGGAATCGGCCGTCGAGGCGATGAAGCATGGCGCCTATGACTACCTGACCAAGCCGTTTCAGGTGGATGAGGTTCAACTCATCATCCGGAACGCCCTTGAGCGCCGTCGTCTGTCGACGGAAAATATGCTGCTCAAGCGCGAAATGGCCAGCCAATCTTCGTTTTCACGAATCATCGGTCAGAGCGATGCGATGCAGAGAGTATTCGAGGTCATCAAGAAGGTCGCAGATTCCAAGAGCAATGTCCTGATCGGCGGAGAAAGCGGGACGGGAAAAGAACTGGTGGCGCGGGCGATTCATTACAATAGCAGCCGTGCACAAATGCCCTTTGTCACCGTGAACTGCAGCGCCGTGCCGGAAACGCTTCTGGAGAGCGAACTCTTCGGACATATGAAAGGGTCCTTCACCGGCGCCGTCTCGAACAAGGCCGGTCTGTTCGAGGTGGCAAATGGGGGCACGATTTTCCTGGATGAGATCGGAGATACGACCCCCACGATCCAGGTGAAACTGCTGCGAGTGATTCAAGAGCGGGAGTTCAGACGAGTCGGCGGTACACAGGACGTCAAAGTCGATGTGCGCATCGTGGCGGCCACCAATCGGGATCTGGAAAAGGCGGTGGCGGAGGGAGCATTTCGCGAGGATCTCTATTACCGGCTGGATGTGATCCCGATCAAAATTCCGCCGCTCCGCATGCGGACGGGCGACATTCCACTCCTGGTGTCACATTTTCTGGAGAAATTTGCAGGCGAAAGTGGTAAACCGGTACCCGCCATCACCCAGGAAGCCGTGCACGTGCTTCTTGCTCATGAATGGAGAGGCAATGTGCGGGAACTCGAGAATGTCATCGAGCGGGTCGTGGCGTTCAGCACGAGCGGATCCGTGACCGACGCGGACATCCGGGGATGGCTGCATAAGACCGTCAGCCCGCAACAAGTCGTTCCGACTGACTTGCCGGAAGACGGACTCGACTTGGAAGGACTGATTAATTCAATCGAGAAAGATTTGCTGCTTAAGGCACTCGAGCGAAGTCAATGGGTGAAGAAACGAGCGGCACGGTTGCTTCGACTCAACACACGATCTTTTCGTTATCGGCTTGAGAAATATGAAATCAAGGGAGGCCGCGACTAATCCTCGCTCCGTGTGTCCCCTGTGAGGGCCGCTCAGGTTCGTGTCCGCGCCCCAGCCAAAATCAATCTCGTCTTACGGGTGCTCGATCGCAGGTCCGATGGTTTTCATACCGTCTGGTCGTTGATGCAGACGGTCGAGTTGTGTGACGACCTCCGCATCGCCATTCATCCGGAATTGCCTCCTGCCGTTGAACTCCGATGTGACGATTCTGTCTTACCGGCCGATCAGACAAACCTGGTCTATCGCGCGGCTGCTCTCGTCCTGGAACGAACTCGACGTCAGGTGCGAATCGTCATCGATCTTCAGAAGCGAATTCCCATGGGTGCGGGCCTTGGGGGCGGAAGCAGCGATGCTGCAGCCACCATTTTGGGCCTGAACCAGCTGCTTGGCATGAAATGGCCGCGTGCGACGATGGAGGAGATCGGCCAAAGCCTCGGCAGCGACGTGCCGTTTTTTTTCGCCGCCCCGACGGCTATGGCCACGGGACGAGGAGAACGAGTTGTGCCCGTTGAATTGCCGGCGACGCGCTGGGTCGTGCTGGTCAATCCGGGATTTCCCGTCGACACGCGATGGGCATACCGGCAGCTATCCTCTTCGCGTAGCGAAGTCCGACCGATCTCCGAGTCCTTACGAGGATTGGAGCAGAAGGCGGTTCTGACATGGGACGAGATTCTGCGCGTGGCCGAAAACGATTTTGAGTCGCCGGTATTTGCCGCGCATGCGATTCTTGCGGAGATCAAAGCGCGATTGCTCTCCGGGGGGGCGGAATCGGCATTATTATCGGGAAGCGGGGCTACGGTATTCGGACTGTTCGCGGATCAGGAGAAGGCGATGAAGGCCCAGGCTTCCCTCCAGATGACTCCACAGTTCAAGGTCTACGTCGTCGGAACCTCTCGGTATGGTCTTACGTGTCTGTGAGGGCGGTCACCTGTCCAAGCTGTTGACAAGGAGCGTGACATTCCGATAAATTCCCAACTTTCCGACGGCTTCTTAGAAGATCAGCGACTGAGGTAG
>DAISKX010000097.1:0-9350 GCA_036820725.1 Nitrospiraceae bacterium | reverse complement strand
AGGGGGCGAGATTTGAACTCGCGGTCCCCTTACGAGGACTCCGGTTTTCAAGACCGGCACGTTCGGCCGCTCCGTCACCCCTCCGCATTTCCAGCCTCAGGCCGGGAAGCTCGTCATCAAACATAGATTATGAAATGATAGAAACCCCAGTGACTTTCATCAATTCAGCAAGTGCCTGCCAAGTTGAATGCTGCGGGGCGGCGCCTGTATCTGCGAGCGGCCGTCATGTCCTCTCAATGCGCTCAAGCCCCCCCATGTATGGACGCAGGGCCTCCGGAATACAGACGGTTCCGTCAGCTTGTTGGTATTGTTCCAGTATGGCCACCACCGTTCGGCCGACAGCGAGGCCGGAACCATTTAGGGTATGGACAAAATCCGTTCTCGAATCCTTCCTTCCCCGATCGGGCCGGAATTTAATGCCGCACCGTCTGGCCTGGAATGTTTCGAAGTTACTGCACGATGAAATCTCTCGAAAAGTGTGCTGCGATGGAAGCCAGACCTCAATGTCATATGTTTTTGCCGCCGAAAACCCCATATCGCCCGAGCATAGCGTGACGACACGATAATGAAGGCCAAGCTGTTGCAGGACTGCTTCGGCGTTGGAGGTCAAACGTTCCAACTCCTCATATGATCGCTCCGGATGGGAGAAGGCAACGAGTTCCACCTTATTAAACTGGTGGAGCCTGATCAAACCCTTCGTATCCTTACCGTACGATCCTGCCTCACGGCGGAAGCAGGGAGAGTACGCGGTGTATCGCAGCGGTAACATGTCTCCTTCCAGAATTTCCTCACAATGCAAATTCGTCAACGGGACTTCTGCGGTTGGAATCAAGAACATGTCGTCCTGCCCGCTATGGAACAAGTCCTCCTCAAATTTGGGGAGCTGACCGGTACCGGTTAGGGCCGCTCTATTAGCAAGAAACGGCGGCAGGATTTCCCGGTATCCATGTTGGACGGTATGCAGATCCAGCATGAAATTAATGAGGGCTCGCTCGAGCCTGGCACCGGTTCCTGAGAGCACCGCAAATCGGGCCCCTGCTATTTTCACCGCACGGTCAAGATCGATGATCCCTAGCGTTTCGCCCAACTCAAGGTGCGTGAGAACCGTTCCCGTGAGATCCGGCGTGGTTCCCCACCGATGGCGCTCTATGTTGTCATCTGCCGTCCTTCCGGCTGGGACTGACTGGTGCGGGACGTTGGGAATTCGCAGAGCCAGGTCGGAGAGGTGTTCCTCGGTGGTTCGTAATTCTTCTTCCAAGGCTTTGATGCGATCCCCCAACGCCTTCATCGCTGCTACGGCCTCGTCCACCGGCTGTTCTGCTCGTTTCAGTTTGGCAATATCTTCGGAGCCTTTTTTGAGGAGATGACGATACTGTTCAACCTGTGCCGTCAGCGTTCGACGTTCCGCGATGAGTTTTTCGAGATCCGACCAGGGAACATCGGAACCGCGCGCGCTGAGTTGCACGCGGAACGCGTTAAGATTGTCACGCAAATAGCGGAGGTCGTGCATATTCGTGCTAAACCAAACGGCTGGGAATCTAACACCTGGTTTTTGACCTGTCAATGAATGCACGCCCGGGTCGGAGCCTTCCTATAAAGCTCACAGTCTTGACAAGTTTGTAAGTCGGACGTCACCATCTATGTCATGCGGTCCACATCCAACCCGCCCAACCGATTCGAATTACTGCAGCGCGAACGTCTCGTACCGGAAGATCGGACGGATCTCCACATTTATGCCGATAGTACCCGCGAAATTCTGAGTCGAAATGACAGTCCGGATCTACCGTTTCGTTGGAGCCTGAACCCGTATCGTGGCTGTTTTCACGCGTGTGCCTATTGCTATGCCAGGCCGTCGCACGAGTACCTGGGGTTCGGTGCAGGAACAGATTTTGAGTCCAAGCTGGTCGTCAAGCACGACGCGCCATTGTTGCTGCGACGGGCATTCGATAAACGGTCATGGAACGGGGAATTGATCGTCTTCTCAGGAAATACGGATTGCTATCAACCGATCGAGGCCAGGTACAGCCTGACGCGCGCGTGCCTTGGTGTCTGTGCGGAATACCGGAACCCCATCGGCATTATTACAAAGAGCGCGTTGGTTGCCCGCGATGTCGACGTGCTGACGGCGATGCATCGAGATACATGGATTCGGGTCTATTTCAGTATTCCATTTGCCGATGATGAAACGGCGAGGAAGGTCGAGCCTCAGGCGCCTTCTTCCACGAAGCGATTTGAAACCCTGCGAGCGCTCTCCGAGTCGGGGATTCCAACCGGGATTTCGATTGCGCCCATTATTCCCGGCCTCAATGAAGATGATATTCCAGAGTTGCTGGCCCGAGCCAGGAAGGCAGGCGCACTATCGGCAACCTCGAGCGTCCTGCGCTTGTCTGGAAGCGTGGAACCTGTATTCCTTGAGCGGATGACGCAGGCCTTTCCAGAGCGAATTCACAAAATTATCAATCGCATCAAAGAGGTTCGTGACGGAAGGTTGACGGAAGGGGCCTTCTTCAAGCGGCACCATGGAACAGGCACCTACTGGCAGCTCATCGAACGTCTATTTGAGGTGAGCAAAAGACGCGCTGGTTTTTCCAATGAAGACAGGGGAGAAATTCCTCGCACGTTTCGCCGTCCCCATGCTGAACAGATACCCATGTTTGCCTAGGAGGACCTGTGATACACAATCCGGGATTTTTGAAGCTGGTTGAACAGGCGAAGCAACGAGTCCAGGAATGTTCTGTTGTCGACGCAAAGGGCAAGCTTGATCGCGGCGAGAAGTTCCACTTCATTGATGTTCGTGAAGACAACGAGTATGAAAAGGACCATGCCAAGGGCGCTGTCCATGTAGGAAGAGGGATTATCGAGCGCGATATCGAATCTCTCATTCCCGATAAAGAGGCGCCGATTATTCTCTACTGTGGTGGAGGATATCGCTCCGCCTTGGCCGCCGACAGTTTGCAACAGATGGGCTATCGCCACGTCATCTCAATGGATGGTGGGATTAGAGCCTGGCGTGAAGCCAATTACCCCATGGTATCGGGACACAAGAAGTAGTGCATGGCCTCGTCCCGCCGCGAATTATTGTCCCATCTTGCTTTTGGGGCCACTCTGTTGCCCGCGTTGTTCAGATCTCCACGATCCCTCTTAGGCCATCTGTTGTTCGATCCACAAGGCTCGATCGTTCCGGTCAAAGCACTCCCTGTGAATCCGTTCATCCGGAACGGGAAGTCGCTCGTCGCGATCGTGCATGGCAAAGATCCACGTGCCATGCTTGAAGCCGGGCTCGATCTTCTCGGGGGGATCGAGCAGCTGCGAGCGAACGGCAAGCGGGTCCTTATCAAACCCAATGTCTTGAACAACAGGCCTCCTCCATCGACTACGAATCCCTTCGTCATCGAGGCTGCCGTCGGAATAGTGCGCAAGGCCGGAGCCACCGACATTATCGTCGGTGATGGTTCTGGCATAATCAGATTGCCGACGTCGGATAACCTGCGTGCCACGGGAATTCGGGCCGCAGCCGAGCGTGCCGGCGCAACTGTCATGGCGGTAGAGGATCAGCCCTGGGTCTGTGTCGAGCCGCCAGGGGCCAGCGTCCTCAAACGCTACTATGTCTCCAAACCGGTATATGAAGCAGACATTGTCGTCAACATGCCGGTGATAAAAACGCATCGTTTTGCGGAGTACTCATGTGGACTCAAGAATGTGGTCGGTGTCATTCACCCTAGGCACAGGCCGTCCGTCACGTTCTTGTCGGGATCCTGGCATGAACGCATTGCAGAATTGAATCTGGCGGTGCATCCCCACCTAACGATAGCAGACGGAACGACGGTTATGATTGCAGGTGGCCCGACGAGTGGAACTCCGGCCTCAGCCGATGTACTCCTGCTGAGCGGGGATCGGGTGGCAATCGATCTAGTCGCAATTGCCTTGCTTCGTTCTTACGGGGCGTGGCCGAGGCTGCAGGGAAAACGGATTGAAGATCAGCGCCTCATCGCATATGCCGCCGGGCTGGGATTAGGCACCAGCGATGCCCGGCGGATAGATTTGGTCAGTCAGTCGATTGAGGGGAAGGTACCGTTATTCGAACGGTTGGTGGACACGATCCGGCACGATGTCTTCAACCGGTAGGGAACGGAAGCGTTACTTATTCACTCGATCAAATTCCTTGATCACTTGTTCGGTCAAGTCGATGGCCTCTTTGTTGTATATGACAATTTTCACGGTCTGTTCGCTGCCTTTATCCAAGATGAGCTGAAATCCGCCCTTGTCGGCCACCGTTTGTGTGGCGGCCGCGATTCTCTTCATATAATCGTCCACCAGTTCCTTCTGCTTGGATTGTACTTCTTGATTAAATTCCTGCGCCCGCTTCTGATAGTCTTGAATTTTCGTCCGGAAGGCGGTCTCTTTGTCTTTTTTCTCCGTATCGCTTAATTTCGATGCCTGCTCTTTGAGTTGCCTTTCGGTGTTCCGCAACTCCTCCTCATCGCGAGAAAGAAGCTTCTGGCGGGTGGACACATACTCCCGCAAGCCGTCGAGGGCGCGTTTACCGGCTTTTGCTTTCTCGAGAACGACTTGTGGATCGATTACGCCCATCTTAAAATCCGCCGCGACACCGTTCGAAACGAGGACAAGACCCATTGTCAATACAAGCGTGGCGACAATGCACATCTTTCGACCATCTCCCATCCGACTCACCAGCATACTGACAACTCCTTTCAAAGAGAGTTTGCTAAACCACTGGAGGATAGCGGTCGTGCCGCAATGTGTCAAGCAGGCGAACAGCATCGATGAGGCGGTTTTACTGCCGATGCCATCGATAATCTTCGGGCGGCTCTGGATGATGTCACCTTTGCGATCGCCGTAATATCCAACGGGAGGTTGATCCCAGGGATAGTGTGTTTTACCGTTATAAGAGCAGGTCTGATTTCAATATCACATTGTTTGCGACCTTTGACGTTGTTGAGCGGGTAAGTAGTGATCTGATCCGCTGCTTAACGTCCTTCACGACATGGCTCCATAGTTTAGCGCGTCGTCCCTGGAATTGAAGCGGAGCCAGAAGAATTGGATTTCTGGTTTGACACTCTACCAGTACCAACGGCATGTGCAAGGCAATTTGACAGGCAGCTGTCACGCCGATATGCTCCCGAGTGTCGTTCCTGATACCGCATTATTTAAAGGAGGGGCGAGTGCTACCCATTGATCAGAAGGTCTCGCATCAACAATTTGTCAGCGCGCTCCAACACGAACCGCTGGCGTGTGAACAGAGCTGTTGCCCAGGACCGGTACAGGTAACCGACCTTTCCCAGATGCGTGACCGCATCAAGACATTTGAAGCCCGCTGTCAACAATGCGGATGGCATCGGCGGCTGACCGGCCAGGAACACCTGATTCCCGGATGGGATGAGGCTTCCTTGCTCATGATGGCCGACGAGCATTTGATGCATCAGCAACCGTTATGTCCCTTCGATGACACGCCGGTCGTGTTCACTTCGTTGCCCAATCCCAGGCGGCGAGCCCGGTATCGGCTGTCATGTTTCTACTGTGGGCGGCAGGCGGAAATGGATTGGCCACCGCATGAAGCCAAACGGTAATGGTTAATTGATCGCGGATGGCGGGGGAAAATCAGACGAAGTAACGGCTGGTCTCGAAGCGATGTTCCGTATTATCCACGAGTTGGGTAATGCTATGGAGAAAGTTTCCTGACGAGTCCTGTTCGCTCAAGTCGAGATCGGCGCCGTCGTCAATTGGGTTGCTTTCCAAGTCGCTGATCACTTTAACCCACGGCCGTTCGGCGTTGGCTTTGTCCTGAGCCGGCTTGAGGACGACGGCCAATGCTCCGGTCTCCAACCGGACGAGACTGCCGATCGGCACGATACCGACACAATTGACGAACAACTTGAGCAACACCGAGTCGAACGCCTGGCCGCTCTTGCCGAACATGATTTTTAAGACATTTGACGGGGACATCGGCTCGCGGCGATACACGCGTGAAGACGTCATTGCATCGTAACAATCCGCGATCGTGACGATCCGGCTGGCCAGCGTTTGCGTCCAGGCCACCTTCAGTTTCGGATACCCCGAGTAATCGTAGTTCATGTGATGTTCAAAGGCAGCAGCGGCCATCCGGCCCGGGACATTGTTGAGTCCTCGCAATCTGACGAGTGTCAACACACCCTCCGTCGGATGCGATCGCATGATATCCCACTCGTCTTTGGTGAACTCACCGGGCTTATTCAGAATATCAAGAGAGATCGCACATTTTCCGACGTCGTGAAAAAGTGCTGCCAGCCCCAGATCTGCCAGCTCGACCTTAGGATATCCGGCCCGATTGCCGAGCGCCATGGAGAGTAGCGCGACATTTACGGAATGGTTATGCGTGTATTGGTCATGGCAGCGAAGATTGGTCAACCCGAGCAGGGTGGATTCATCGTGGAGCATCAGATCCACAATGTTCTGAATCGCCCGTTTCGCTTGTTTGAAGCTCAGCGTCCCGCCGTCTCGGGCATTTTGAACGAGCGCTCCCACCGCACCTGCCGCCTTGGCATATCCTCCCTTCGCATGCAGCTTTCCCTGTGACGGGGATTTCGCGTCCCCGCCGCTCTCCGGAGTCTGCCCCGGACCCCCTCCACGCACGCGGAGCTGGCGAGGATGCTCCAGTTCTATGCCGGCGACGGTCTGGGCGAGCATTTCCTGTTGGAGATCCTCGAGCGTATTCGTCTCCGGGTCCAGGCTGACGAAGAGGTACGCAAATTCTCTCAGATCCTTGGATTCGACTGACGCAGAGAAGGCGATACCCCCCACTTTCCACTTATTCAGCACCTCGATGATGCTCGTAAAGACCGCCATCTGTTGAGAACTCATTTTCAAATGGCTATCACCCAGGAACAGAAAGTCGTTCTGCAGGCGCAGGACAATGGGGTGATCTGCCGCGAGCGTTTTAATCAACGTCAACATAGATTCGACCGGCTTATCGAGAGCCGCGTTCGTTCGTCCATGAATACGGGAAGTCTTGATGAGCACATTAAGTTGGGTGATCAGCTGGATGCCCAGCATCGCCAACTGCTGATCCAGGATATCGCCTGCTTCGGAACCTTTGGCAATCTTGTTGGCCAAAGATTTTTCGTGAGTGAAGATCAGGTGGGTATTGTCTTCCGGAGTGGGGGACGAGGCGGGTACGGAGGTCTGGTCGCTCACGAGTGGCGCTCCTCAGGAGTTCGCTGCAAAGGGTGTCTTGGTCCGCGATTGTCGGGCGGTAGAGGACAACGCGACGCTGCATGCTTGCTTGACCGCCGCGCTTCCCTTCTTCTGCCCCAGTTCAAGTGCGGCGATGGCGGCGGGTGTCGCCAGCTTACCGAGTGATTCGGCTGCCAAGAAAGCCAGTTCCTCTTTCTTCTTGCGATTCGTCCAGGACCATTCCGTCAGCAGCATCTGCCAGTATGGAACCGATTCGTCGGCAGCCGTATGACGCATGGCCTGGAAAATGGCTCGCTTCTCCGCCGGGGAGCGATCGTGAAATCCCTCCCCGGTCACGAAGGACGACCAGGATGAGTAGGAGGCGGTGTAGTGGCCGGTCCCCAATATCTTCATCGCGGTAAGACGGACCGTTTCGTCGATGTCGCTCAGCAGCGACACCCACTTCGAGCCGTTGCCGGACGGCCGCAGGATAGCCAGGAGTCTCAGGGCTTCCTTCCGAACCTGGGCGTCGGAATGCCGCAGGGTTTTTTCAACCGCGTCAGCAAGGCGGGAATCAGCCCATCGCCCTATCAGGGTCAGGAGATTACGCACGTAGGCAGGTCGCTTGTCGGAAAGCCCTCGCACGATCGGGTCGGCATTGTCCTTCGCCACGTGAAAGAGGGCTTCAACTATGATGGACTGGTACGCGGGAGATTCCACATTAGCCAACAGCGAACAGAGCGAGGGCACATTCTCTTTTCTCATCATGAGGAGAAGCGTCAGAAGCCCTTCAGTCTGGGGTTTCTGGCTCTTGTTCAAATAGGATTCAATGAGCTTGACGTGCTCAGGACGTCCTAATCCATCCAGCACAGACGTCAATTGTCCGACGTGGTCGGGAGACAAATCCGGTCGCACGGCAGAGGTGTCTTGTAACATTGTCAGGACGCTTTCGAGTACCGTCCACTGACCAGTGCGGACCAGGGCCTCTACGGCCCCGCCCCACACGTCGAAGAGCTTCGTGAGGAGAGAGTGGGATGTTTCTGATGCGAGAATGGCCGTCAACATGTCGATAATATACATGGAGCCATCACGGTTGGATTCGTCCTGAATCTCTTTCGCCAGGGCGGCGAGTTCATCTTGCGACACTTCATAACCGACGACATTGGGCTGCAGGCGACGCGTCGTCGGCTGGTTCGTGATGCTTCCCTGCGTGGACGCCTTCCCATCCGGTCCAGCTGTCTCAGATGCTTGGGACCCGCGCTCCCGGTCGAGCAGCTCCCGCAGGGACGATGGGGTGGTGTTCATGAATCCACCGTCCTGCAATTGGAAGATGTCTGTGTCGAAGCCGGAGGAACGCACAATTTCCTCCGCGGTTACGATTGTGATCGTGCTCAGGTTCTTGCCCCAGAGACGGGTGACGATATCTTCGTCATCGTCTTCGTTTGATCCGGCACTGTCGGTGCTACCCCACAAGGCTTCCAGAAAAAACGATAGGTCCTCGGATGTGATCCCCTGATAGAAACTCAGTTCGCGTATGCCGTCCGCATACATTTTAAAAGCAATACTTTCCCCCGTGGCTTCGCGGTCCGGCTGATAGACGACCTGATCCTTGCAGTACAAATCGGAACGTTGTACCAAAAGAGTCAGCTGTGAATAGGTCGTGAGATGTTTGGTGAGGTCATCGTGGAACTGCTGGAAGAAGCGGTGTGCAACCGGATTGGCCGCACCGTAGGTTCGGGCGGACTTGGCGGCCTTGTCGAGCAGTTTGAGGAGCTGTTTGACTGAGACCAGCTCCGGGTCGGTTCCTTCTTTCACGAAGGGATGCAGAGCTGAAGGGGACTCTTCGGCCGGGGGATTTTGCATATCTGTTAGTCGTATCGCTTGGGGCATACTTCGTCAAGGAAATAGGCGCTCTGAGCAGACTGACGGATGAAGAGATTTGGAACGTCGGCGGCCCGTGTGCGTTGCGACTCGCCCATTCCGAAGGTACAATCTCTTGAACGACCGACATGACCGACCTTCCATTGATCATCTGTTTCGGCGACAGCCTCACGGCAGGGTATCAAAGCCCGTCGCCGGTGAATCCCTCGGGGCGTGCCACGCCGTATGGCCACATGCTTGAGAAATTAATCGGTTCTCACGCGCGCGTTGCGATCAGCGGGACGTGTGGAGAACTGACC
>DAISKX010000096.1:0-9374 GCA_036820725.1 Nitrospiraceae bacterium | reverse complement strand
ACAGGAGAACGGCTCGTCGTGGCCGAGGTTCTTGCCGGCGAGTCATGCTTCAGCCGGACGTTTTGCCCGGTAGCAACGCATCAGCATGTACGCGGGTATGGGGCCGACATGACCGATATTCACTCCACGCATCGGATCTTGAACCAAACGGCCGATCATCTACGAGAAAGCAATCGGCAGCTCGATCAGGCACTCCAACAGGCGCAGGGGGCAACAAGGACGAAGTCGGCGTTTTTGGCGACCATCAGTCATGAGTTGCGTACGCCGATGAACGGTGTGATCGGAATGACCAGCCTGCTTCTCGACACGCCGCTGACGGAGGAACAGCAGTCGTTCGTGCAGACGATTCAGCAATGCGGAGAAACACAGCTGACACTGATTAACGATGTGCTCGAATGCAGCAAGATTGAAGCCGGCAAACTGGAATTGGAGTGTATCGACTTTCACTTGCGTACGACCGTCGAGGATGTCCTGGCGCAGTTTGCGGAACGTGCTCAAGCGAAGGGATTGGAAATCACTGGTCTGGTGCATGCCTCTGTTCCGACCGCGCTTCGCGGTGATCCGGGACGGCTCCGGCAGGTACTGACCAACTTCGTGGGGAATGCCATCAAGTTCACCGAGAGCGGTGAAATCATGCTCCAAGCGTTTCTTGAACAGGAACGGGGTCAGTCCGTGCACATCCGGTTCGAGGTGACGGATACCGGCATCGGGATTGCGGAAGAGGTTCAATCGAAGTTGTTTCAACCATTCACACAAGCGGATAGTTCCACGACGCGAAAGTACGGCGGAACGGGGCTCGGCCTGTCCATCTCAAAGCAACTCGTCGAATTGATGGGGGGGAAGGTCGGTCTCAGGAGCCAAGCCGGACAGGGAAGTACGTTCTGGTGTACGGCCGAATTCCTGAAACAGACCCTGTCGGTACAGTCGATTCCGCCTGCAGCAGATCTCAGCGGGCGGCGCATGTTGATTGTGGACGATAACGAATCCAATCGCACGTTGCTCCATCACCTGGCGACCGGTTGGGGAATGACTGCAGATCAGGCTGAGGATGCTGCTGCGGCCCTCTGTTCTGTCGAACGAGCGGCACGGACTCAGGTGCCGTATGACGTGGCCATCCTCGATATGTTGATGCCGGGTAAAGATGGATTGCAGTTGGCGAAAGAACTCAAGGCGCACCCCGACGGCTCCCGGATACGATTGGTGATCTTGACGTCTTTGATTCAACCGGGCCATGCCGAGTTGGCCCGGCAAGCCGGCTTCACCGCCTATCTCACAAAACCGGTGAGACATGACCAGCTTCAGGGTTGTCTTCGTGCGGTTCTGGGGCTGACCTCGGCGATGACCGAAGAGCATGCCGGTGCCGATAATGGACCGTCTCCCGTCGCATCGCTCATCACTCGGCATACCCTGCTCGAAAATCGGCCGAAACCACGCGTCCTGGTCGCTGAAGACAATATAGTCAACCAGAAACTGACGGTAAGGATGCTCGACCGGCTGGGCTATCAGGCCGATATCGTGAGTAATGGCCGTGAAGCGCTCAATGCACTCGAGCGGTCGACGTATGAAGCGATCGTGATGGATTGCCAGATGCCTGAAATGGACGGCTACGAGGCGACCCGGAGGATTCGGCAGGAGGAGCAGCGCATGGACACGTCGGACAAACCTCACATCCCTATTATTGCTCTGACTGCGAACGCCATGCAGGGCGATCGTGATCGATGTCATGCAGCAGGCATGGACGACTACCTGGCCAAGCCGGTGAAGACCCAGGATTTGGGAAAAGTGCTCGGTCGATGGGTCTATGCCCATCCCGGCGCGGATGTGCGGGCACCCGCGTTGTCTCAGCAGAAGGCAAACGGAACAGGCACCTTCGATGCCGATCGCATGCTGGCCAATATCGGTGGGGACCGCGACCTTTTCACACAGCTGGTGGATCTGTTTCTGGAACGGTATCCAGCCATGATGCGCGACGTGCAGGAAGCGCTTGCGCACGAAGACTGTAGATGTCTTGAACGGTGCGCCCACACTCTGAAAGGAACTGCCGCTAACTTGTGCGCATCGGACGTCGTGCTAGTCGCCGGACAGTTGGAGGCCACAGGGCGTATCGGAAGCATCAAGGACGCCTCAGGTCTCTATGTACAGCTCGAGCGAAAAGTGCAGGAACTGGCCGTCGCCCTCAAAGACCGACCCGCCCCCGACAAACCAGCTTAAGCCGGCCACGCTCGTCGTTCGCCGAATACACATCACGTCAATCATCAAACGTCAGTCGTCAACCGATTGTGTTCGTCGTTCGTATCTCGTGAGGTCCTGAGTCCTAGCGTGTTGCGTCCTAGAGTCCTAAGTTCAATCCTGAGTTTTACAGAGGACAGAGGACTCAGCACTCAGCACTCAGCACTTTCCTGTTGGACATTCACGACAAACGCTTTCAACAGGCCGACACTTGCAGTAGAGGGGCAGGTACGGGTTCCTGGGTGAACAGGGGATAGCGTGTGGGGCAATCAACCGAAAGAACGAGCTGTTTGCAAAACCGGGTTTGCGGATTCATGACGAGTGGTCCCCGCAAGTTGGCCGTGATCCCGAGCGGGTCATCCGAGGGAACGGTGAGAATGACCGCGACGGTCAGATCGCTGACATCTGTCGCGCCGGTTTCCGCGAAGGCCTCGGTTGTCACCTGGACCTGATAATCGGGTTTGAATAGCGCCGGATCAAGAATGACGAACGCCAGATCCGGTTGCTCGACGCAATGGAGCCATTTGAATGGAGCTTCTGTGTCGTGATCGAGAATGACATATCGGGTCCAGTCCGGGAATCCCAGGATTCCCGAGGGAAACGTTAACAATGTATTGTCGGGTACCTCTAAATTACCAAAGCGTGTTGATACGAACTTCATTCCTCATGTTCCTCGCCGTCCGGCTCGATGCGACAATTGACGAAACGCTTCCATTGGAATCACCCGCGTTCCCGCTGCCATACGATTCTCTTCCTGGATGCGCGCATAGACTTCGTCGCGGTGGACTTCGATGGTCGATGGCGCCTCGATACCGAGCCTCACCTGCCCGCCCTTAATGCCGAGGATGACGATCCGGATGTCCGGACCGATCGTGACTCCTTCTCCCTTTTTTCGCGTCAGGACCAGCATCTGCGCTTTCGCTTTCCATAGCGTGCCTTCACGGTCACCTCTTCAGTATCGGTACGCTAGAAGTAGACTTGAAAGTAATGGTCTCACTTGAGGAAGTTGAGCAGTGAGGTGTTGAATATCTTGGTGAACGCCTGGCTCGTCGCCTCGACCGCAACCTGTTGGAGACTGAGCTGAGTGATCGCGGTGGCCAGGTCGGCATCCTCTTTATCGGAGAGGGCCTGCTTGATGGTGACGCTGGCCGTGTTCAAAGCTGTGCGGGTGGCCTCTAGGCGGTTCGCCAACGCCCCGACGGTGCCTTGCGCATCACTGATTTGCGACGTGGCCCGATCGAGATTGCCGATGGCCGTATCAATTCCGGCCGAGTTATTGCTTTCGAGGGCGGCCAGGAGATTGCTCACGGACGTGAAGATGTTCGTGGTGGAGCCCGTAAAGATCTGGCTGCCCGGCACGAGGATTTGCACCGTTTGGTTTGGACTCACGGAAATGTCCTGTACTTCGGTATTTCCCTGGTAGGACACGGTATCCCCGGATGTAATGGTGAACGGGGTGACATTGGTCTCTGTGCCGCCGAAGACGGCCTGACCGGATACTTCGGTGTTGGCAAGCTGCAGGAGTTGCCGATGGAGCTGGCGGACTTCCTGCGCGATGGTGACACGTCCTTCGGCAGATGTCGTGTCGCTACGGGCCTGAATGGTCAGCTCCCGAATGCGTGTCAGGAGGTTCTGGGTCTCTCCGAGTGCGCCACCGGCCGCCTCGACGCGGGCGGTTCCAAATTGGATGTTGCGAATCCATTGGTCATTCTGGGACAAGGCAGACTTATCGAGTACGATCTGGCTAAAAGCAGATGGATCGTCGGAGGGCTGAGTCACTTTCTTTTGGGAAGACACTTCCTGCTGCGCCTTGAGGATCTGTTGCCGGGAGCGTTGAAGATTGCCGAGGAGGGTTCCATACATTTGTTGATCAGCCACTCTCATGTCTGCTCCTCTTGTTCTCGTGGGTAACGTGCTATCGTTTCAACGTGAGGATTGTCTGCATGAGCTCATCGGTGACGGTGATGAGACGAGAGGCTGCCTGGAACGCCCGCTGATATTTCAAGAGATTGACCAACTCTTCATCCAGAGATACCCCTGATATTTCGGCTCGATGAGCCTCCAGCTGCTCGTGGATGATCTCCTGTGCATTGCGGTCCCGCTCCGCTCCTTGCACCGTCGAGCCGAAGTTGCCCGCCACGTCACCGTAGTACTCACCGAATGTGATATTTCCGAGCGCGCTCAGACTGGCGTGTTGAAGATTGCCGATGGCAAGCGCATTGACGTTATTGCCAGGAACTCCGGCCGAAGTGGACGAAGCCGCGATGGCTTGCTTATCCGTCAAGGACACCCGAATCGTACCTGCCGTTGTACCGGCGGGAGCGAAGAAATTCTGGCCCGTTGAACCGTCAAGACCATAGCCGCTTTGATGCTGACTGTTCACCTGGGTGACGAGCGTGGATGCCAGCGTATCGAAAGATGTCTGCAAGGAAGGAATCGTCTGGTCACGGACGTCGAGAAGGCCTTTGAGCTTTCCACTCGTGATGACCGAGTTCAGAGTCGTGACCGGTCCCCCGCCGGCGTCATATCGCACATCCAGCAGGCTGGCATTACTCGAATTGGCGGCACCGGCCAGTTGATAGGTCTGATGCTTATCGACGAGGACGTGGCCTAATCCGACGAACACTGTCAGTTGCCCGGTATCGTCTTCAAGAGAGGACACATTGACGAGCTCTCCCAGATCGTCGAGAAGGCGTCCGCGCTCGTCTCTCAAGTCATTGGCTTGCTGTCCGTTCAATTCGGCATGGCTGATGTTCTTGTTGAGATCGGCGATTCGAGAGGCAAGCTGGTTGATATCCGTCACAGCCTGTCCGATTTGTCCGTCAATCGACTTCCGCTGGGATGCGAGATCGGTCGCGGTGTGGTTGAACCGGCTCGACAGCGAAGCCGCCTTGGATAACAACACTGTGCGGGCCGTGGAATCGGCGGGATTTGTCGAGACATCCTGCCAGGCCTTGAAAAAATCATTCATCGCGGCTGCGAGTCCCTGGTCGTTGGAATCACCGAACAGCGGCTGTACTTGTAACAAGGCGCCCCGTGAGGCTGTAAATTGTCCCAGCCGTTGATGCGATCCGAGAAGCTGTTGTTCGACGAACGTATCAACAGATCGGCGAATTTCTGATACCTGGACGCCGGTACCGATTTGTCCGGGACGACCATTTTGTGGTTCGGTTTCCGTCAGGATGACTTGCTGGCGCGAGTATCCGGGCGTATTCACGTTGGCTACGTTCTGACCCGTCACCGACAGTGCCCGCTGAAAGGTCGCGAGCGCCGACGTGCCGATGCCAAGCAATGTATTGAGTCCGCTCATGACTATCCTTTGACGCCGATTCCGTGCGCGGTCTGGGTCACCATCGAACCGGAGTGTGAATAGAGTGCGGCCGAGGCCGGCGATTGTTGCCACATGCGTAAGCTGCCCGTCAGAAACGCAAGCGATTGCCCGATCAGGTCGGCATTAAATCGATTCAAGTGATCCGTCGCGACGATCAGGTCGGCCAGCCGTCTTTCTTTTTGTTCGATCTTTTGGAGGAGCATGTCGCGGCTGCCTGTCTCCCTATTCGCCGTCAGTTCGCGGCGTTCCGATTCGATCTCGCGGATTTCATCCAGCAGACCGGTTTTCTTTTCGGTGACGATGGAGAACTGGCCGAACGAGAGTGTGCGAATCGCCTGTTGCTCCTCTTTCAAGAGATCCATGAAGTCTTGGAGCTTGCGCTGCATACGGTCGAGCACGTCACTGACAGATGAAAGGGAAGCAGCAGAATGGTCAGGCATCATGCCTTCTTTTCGGATGGTCGATGGATAGACTGAAGCAGATCGCAGACGAGGAAGAACCCCGTACCCTAGAGGATGGAATCTGTAAGCACCTGCCGGATGATCGCATCGGCAACTCTCGTCCCATCCACGGTATAGGTTCCGGCCTCGACCGATTGACGAATCTTCTCAACTCGGGCATCCCGCGCAACGTCCGGTTGGCCGGTCAACGACTTGAGCCGTTGAAGCTCTTTGGCGTGCTCGGAGATCTGAACCCGGTCCTGCTGCCCGGAAGTGTTCTGAACCGCTTTTTGTCCCGATGGGCGTTCGGTTTCTTGAACACCGAGAAGAACCTTTGCGAGATCGGCACGGCTGTTTCGTGATATCTCCATACGTTCCCCCTCTACCGCCGAAAGGACCGATACGGAGGGGAACCTACATCCCCTCGTCGCTTACTCTTTCGGTCGAATCCCGTCTGGACTTGAGGGTGCGAAGGGAAAAAATTACCGTCCAGGAAACTGACCCTCTATAAACGGGGTCAGGCCGATCCCGCCTGCCTGCGTCGCTAAACGCGCGATTTCTTGGTCATAAAAGGAATACCAGACTTGCTCACCCTTACGTTCCAGGAAGCCTTTGGGGACTGTTTCCCTCATGCTTTTCATAAGATACGAGATAAAGTAAGACTCAAATTCCTGGGCGGCTTTGTGGATGCGCTCGGTGCTGTTCGGACTTCGTGCCAGATCCTCAGCACGCTGCAGAGAGGCCGGATTGAACCGAAGATGGTCGGCCGGATCAAGCGTGATTGACGACATATTAAACGCTGTAATATCCATCTATTTGCTAAATAATCTCAAGATTAGCCTGAAGAGCACCGGCTGAACGAAGAGCCGACAGAATGGCGACGAGATCCCGAGGCGTGACTCCTACGGCGTTTAAAGCCCGCACCACGTCGCCGAGCGTGACCGTTTGATCCACGACGATCAAGCGAGCTTCGTCTTCTTTCACGTCCGTTTGTACATCCGGCGTCACGGTCGTCTGACCCTGGGTGGAACCGATAATCGGAGCCATGGGCTGCGACACATTGAGTGTATTCTTCACCGAAATCGTGAGATTGCCATGCGAGATCGCACAGGTCGACAGACGCACGTGTTCTCCCAATACCACCGTCCCCGTCCGCTCGTTGACGACAACCTTTGCAGGGATGTCCACCGAGACGTCGAGACCTTCCATGGCTGCAATATATTCCACGACACGCCCGTGAAACGTCGCCGGAAGCGATGCTTTGACCAACCCCGCGTTCATGGCGGTCGCGGAGCCCTTTCCAAAAGCGCCTTCGATGGCCTCCGCCGTACGGATTGCCGTGGTGAAGTCCGGGTGACGCAGCAGGACCGAGACTGAATCCCAGGTCTCGATATCCACGACGACTTCTTTTTCCACGATTGCACCGCCGGGTACGACTCCGGCCGCCTGGTGGTTCTTAGCAACGGTCGCTCCGCCTGCCCCGCCGGTTCCGCCGAGAAATCCTCCGATCGAAATGGGCCCTTGCGCCACCGCGAAGACCTGTTGATTCGGCGCCTTGAGGGGTGTGAGCAAGAGCGTCCCCCCTTGTAAACTCTTCGCGTTCGCCATGGATGACACCACCGCGTCCACGGTCATGCCGGGTTTGATAAAAGGCGGAAGTTTTGCAGTGACCATGACCGAGGCAATATTTCTGGTCAACAATTGGATCGGATCGATGACGAGGTTGATGCCCATCTTGTTCAACATGGACATCATTGCCTGGATCGTAAACTGTCCACCGATGACCTGGTCGCCGGTCCGATCCAGACCGACGACGAGGCCATATCCGATCAATTGGTTTTCCCGCACGCCTTCGATACTGGCAACATCTTTCACCCGCACGGCTTCCGCCACGGTTCCCATCCACACCGATGCCATCAGGAAGGCGAAGACGCCGACCGCGGCCCGGCGGATCAATCCCGCTGAGCTGGATGCAGGGACAGAATTCGCCACGGCAGCTGGAATGGGAACGGGTTCCGGCACACTCATGGAAGGAGCGTCCACGTCGGCTCGGCGAACCACCCCGCTCAATATCATCAACCGCAATGACTGCATGACCATCATGCGTCGCTGTCTCCGTCCTAGCATCCTGCCCTCACGATCTCATTCATGGCACGTTGTGTTAGAACGGGGAAATCCAATCCAGAATTCTGACCAGCCAGCCCGGGCGTTGCACATCGTCCACGACCCCCAAGCCCGAGTATTCGATCTTGGCGTCGGCGATCGCGGTGGATTGGACGGTATTTTTGGTATCGACATCGACACGCCGGACGATCCCGCTGATGGTCATGACCTGCCGTTCGGAGTTGACGGTGACTTCACGACGGCCTTCGATTCGCATGTCGCCGTTCGGCATGACTTGAGTCACGATCGAGGAGATGGTTCCCGTGAGGGTATCGACTCGACTGGTGGCGCCTTTGCCCCCGAATTTGTTCTTGGCGCTTGCATCGATGCCCAGCCCGCGAGTGGCTTCGGCTCCGAGCCGGAACCCGGGGATGCCGACGTATCCGACACCACCGCTGGCGGTCAAACTGTTGGTAATGCTCGAGTCCCGTTCAGTGCTGGTGTCCGCGCTTTTAGAACCCTTGTGGTTTTCGACAATCTTGATGGTGATGATGTCGCCCATTCTCATGGCGCGCAGGTCTTCGTAGAGGTAGGCGCGCCCGTTCTCTTCTTGCCACAGGGACCCGGTCGTCTTGGGAGGAGGAAGGGTGGCGGCGTCCACCTTTTGCTTGGGCGCAGGCGATGACTGGCAACCGTTGATTGCTGCAGCAAACACAACGAGTGACACGGTCAGGATCTGTCCGACGTATGGTCGCACGGTGTTAGAAATCAACACGCACGACCCCCGGCGCGACGACCTTCGCGCGTAGTTCCTTGCCGGAATCCGAATTAGCCACCGTGATGGTTTGTCCCAGTTCTCCGTTGGATTTGGTGCTGCCGACGGTTTGAATCGACAGGCCTCCCATTTTCGCTTCGATCGTCACGCGATCCCCTTTGCGCACGACGAATGGACGCCTGAGGGCGGTCAGCCGGATGGGAGCCTGAGGAGGGAGTGGCCGGGTCGCGGCCTTCCCGATGAGCTCCTTGAGATCCGTCGCATAGGGTATGCGTAGATCGAACAAGGCCACGCGCGTCACGGCGACGTCCTGGGATTCGATTTCTTCGTCCGGCCTGATCAGGCGAACGGGGGTCAGGACATCAAGAAAGGCTGAGACGTCTGCGGTCGCTTCAATCGTCTTATGGAGAGTGCCGTTAACGGCGATGTGAAGTTGAAAGACCCGCCGTCCGACGCTTTCATCAGCATCCGACGAACTGACCGTGATGGTGGACAC
>DAISKX010000095.1:0-9393 GCA_036820725.1 Nitrospiraceae bacterium | reverse complement strand
GTCGACGCCATGGGTGGTGATCACGGGCCGGCGCCCGTTATAGAAGGCGCGCTGCAGGCGGTCCGTGAGCTGGATATCGAGATTATGCTCGTCGGTCAGGAACAACTGCTGAAGCAGGTATGCGGCCGGCTAGGGTGTCACGATGCCCGCCTCAGTATCCGCCACGCGGCACAGGTCGTGGAGATGCATGAATCTCCAGCCGCCGTGGCCAGAAAGAAACGGGACTCATCGATCTGGGTGGCTACGGAAGCGGTGAAGACCGGCGAAGCCAGCGCCGTAGTCAGTCCGGGCAATACCGGGGCCAGCATGGTCGCGGCCTTTTTTATCCTGGGTCTGACTAAGGGTGTAGAACGTCCGGCCATTGCGACCTTGTTGCCGACATTGACCGGTAGCGCCGTGATGCTCGACGTGGGAGCCAACGTTGATTGCACAGCCGAGCATTTGGAACAGTTCGCCTTGATGGGGAACGAGTATGCACAACATCTCTACGGCAAGCCTCGCCCTCGCATCGGGCTGCTGAGTATCGGCGAGGAAGACACAAAGGGGAATGAGGTGACCAAGGAAGCCTTCAAAATTTTGAAGGCGAGCCCCCTCAATTTTATCGGGAACGTCGAGGGACGGGACGTGTACAGTGGCGGGGCTGACGTGGTGGTGTGCGATGGGTTCATCGGAAATGTCGCCCTCAAGATCTCGGAGGGGGTGGCGGACGTGATCAAGAAACTCCTGCTGAAAGAGATCTCAGGCTCGTGGTTGGGTCGTCTGGCATACCCGCTTATTGCCGCGCCATTGATGAATCTCAAGCGCAAGATCGACTATGCCGAATTCGGCGGGGCGCCGTTATTGGGAGTCAACGGCATTATGATGATCTGTCATGGTCATTCTTCGGCGAAAGCCATCAAGAATGCCATCCGGCGTGCGAAAGGTCTTGCCGACAGCCGGCTGAACGAACTCATTCAGCGGGACATCGACGAAACGATTAGCCGTCATCACGATGAACGCCTCGAAGGGCCGCAGACCTCATGAGAAGCCGCATCGTCGGGACAGGTTCGTATACGCCGGGACGCGTGCTGACCAATGCGCAATTGGCAGAGATGGTTGCGACATCGGATGAGTGGATCAAGGAACGAACCGGCATTCGAGAGCGTCGCATTGTTGCCAACGGCGAGGCCTGTTCCGATCTCGGCACCAGGGCTGCGGAGCGCGCTCTAAAAGCTGCGGGATTGTCACCTGCCGACCTGGATCTGATTCTCGTGGCGACCTGTACCGGCGACATGCCGCTTCCTGCTACCGCGTGTCTTATCCAGCATCAACTCGGAGCCGTGCGGGCAGCTGCCTGCGATCTCTCGGCAGCCTGCTGCGGCTTTGTGTATGCGTTGGGCGTTGCCGACGCGTATATCAAAACAGGAATGCGTCATGTGCTGATTGTGGGTTCGGAGGTGATGTCTGCAATTACCGATTGGACCGATCGGAATACCTGCATACTCTTTGGAGATGGAGCCGGTGCGGCGGTGCTCAGTGGCACTGAGGAAGAGGGGCGCGGGATTCTCTCATCCCATCTGCGTTCAGACGGCAGCCTGAGCGATCTGATCATGGTGCCGGGAGGCTGTTCACGTATCCCGCCATCAGAACACATGCTGAGCGAACGAGCGCAATACGTCAAAATGAAGGGAAATGAGACATTCAAAGTTGCCGTACGGACCTTGGAAGATGTGGCGCGCGAGACCCTTGCTGCCAACCATCTGACCGTCGATGACATCGATCTCTACGTTCCCCACCAGGCAAACGTTCGCATTATCAAAGCTGTGGCTGAGCGCCTGGGCTTGCCGTTAGCCAAAATAGTGTTGAATATGGATCGCTATGGGAATACCTCCGCGGCATCGATTCCCATTGCCCTCGACGAAGCAGTGAACGATGGTCGGGTGACGGACGGGCGGCTGATCATGCTTGGTGCGTTTGGAGCGGGTCTGACCTGGGCCTCGGCCCTGATCAGATGGTGATGAGGCGTGATCCGATAGTGAGCCTGGCGAACTCTTTCCGAGCTGCTGTGGGGGGAGGCGGTGACAGCGGATTCGTGATCGTCATACAGGAAAGCCTCCTCACCGCTACGCCAAAATTCATGATCGGGCGGCCGTTAGCGTAGGTTTTTGGGGACGTCTCAGTCGCGTTTTGAAACCGAAATAAAATCAGGGTAGATTCCAACTAATCGGAACCATTTTTCCCGTTGACATTCCCTATAGTTTCTAAGATACCTTACGCGGTTATGGCATCGGCAGAGGTTGGTTTCCTCTTTCCGGGACAGGGCTCTCAATCGGTCGGGATGGGGCGCAAATTGTATGACGCTATTCCGGCTGTTCATGCCGTATATGATACGGCGTCGTCGGTGTTGGGTTACGATGTCGCGAAGCTCTGTTTTGAAGGACCGGCGGATCGTCTGAATTCGACTGAATACACGCAACCGGCGCTCCTCGTGAGTAGCGCGGCGGCATGGGCAGCACTGGAACCGGCGAAAGTGAATGCGGCGGCAGTTGCCGGACATAGCCTGGGGGAATATACCGCCGTCTATGCGGCAGGCGGGTTTTCCTTCAAGGACGCCGTGAGATTAGTGCAGAAACGGGGATGTTATATGGCGGAGGCCGTTCCTGCCGGTACAGGGCTGGTGGCGGCATTGATCGGCCTGGGTGCAGATGTCGTCAGGGATGTCTGCCGGGAGGCGTCCAGCGTAGGGATCGTGACGGAAGCCAATTTGAATTGTCCGGGCCAGGTTGTTATTGCAGGAGAGAAATATGCGGTGGAACGGGCGATTGAGTTGGCCAAGGCGAAAGGATGCAGAAAGGCAATCCCGCTCCCGGTGAGTGTCCCGGTCCATACCCCGCTTATGCAACAAGCAGCGAAACGGCTGGCGGCAGAATTCGGCACGGTGACATGGCATGATCTCTCGATCGGTCTGGTGAATAATGCGGAGGCGCAGGTGCTACGCATCGCTGAGGAAATCCGGGCCTCTCTGATTCGCCAACTCCCCTCATCGGTGCTATGGGAGGACTCGATCAGAACGATGGCCACGCTGGGCGTCAGCACGTTCATCGAAATCGGTCCGGGCACTGTCCTGTCCGGGTTGGTGAAGCGGATCGTTCCCGAGGCGAAGACCCTCAACGTGAACGATCCTCAGTCGCTCGAAGCAACCATGAATGCATTAAGCGTGTAGCACGGAGCGAACCTGTAATTAACCTCAAGCGCGAGTCACGATTAACGAATGACGGGGTCCGTAATGGCATTGGCAGGAAAAGTAGCGGTGGTGACCGGGGCGGCGCAAGGCATCGGTCGAGCGATTGCCGAAGCTTTGGCCGAAGATGGCGCGGATATCGTGGTTGCCGATCTCGATCCAGGTCGGTCTCAGGATACGGTGGCCGCAATTCAGAAACTGGGGCGGCGTGCGTTAAACGTCAAAGTGAACGTGGCTGAATGGAACGATGCGAAGGCGATGGCAGATCAGGTCATCAGGGAATGGGGGAAAATCGATATCCTTGTGAACAACGCAGGAATTACCCGCGATGGCTTGCTGATGCGAATGAAAGAGGAAGACTGGAACGTGGTGCTCCAAGTCAATCTCAACGGCACCTTCCACTGCACCAAGGCTGTCCTGCTGCCGATGACCAAACAGCGATATGGGCGGATCGTCAACATTGCCTCGATTGTTGGTGTCATGGGGAATGCCGGCCAAGCGAATTATGCCGCGTCCAAAGCTGCCGTCATCGGGTTTACCAAAACCGTGGCACGCGAGTATGCGAGTCGGGCCGTCACGGTGAACGCCGTGGCTCCAGGATTTATCGACACCGCCATGACGCAAGGTTTGTCCGCGGAGGTGAAGGATACCCTGCAAAAACAAATTCCGCTCGGGCGGTTGGGGCAGGCTTCAGATATCGCTGCCGCAGTCCGCTTCCTGGCGTCCGATGAGGCAGCCTATATCACCGGCCACGTGCTTCACGTGAACGGTGGCATGCTGATGTCTTAATTTCCGCATGGCGTGTAAGATATCCGTTCATCGGTTCGGAACGGGATCCCCACGTCTAACGAAGGAGGGGGTCTATGGGGAAGGAGGTGGGCAAATCAATGGCAACGGTGGACGAGAGGGTAAAGAAGATTATTGCTGAACAACTGGGTGTTGAAGAGGATGAAGTCACCCCCGAAGCGCATTTCGTCGAAGATCTGGGTGCTGATTCGCTCGATACGGTCGAGTTGGTCATGGCCCTTGAAGAAGAGTTTGAGATTGAAATACCCGATGAGGATGCCGAGAAGATCCTGACGGTAGGAAAGGCCCTGGATTATATTAAAGAGAAAGCCTAACCGGTTCCTTTTTTATGACACCTGATCACCCTATGCGACGTATCGTCGTGACTGGTCTCGGATTAGTGACCCCCCTGGGGATTGGTGTGGATACGACCTGGAAGGCGATTTGTGCGGGGGAGTCCGGAATCAGCCGGATTACGCGATTCGATCCGACGGGCTACGATGCACAGATCGCCGGTGAGGTCAAACAATTCGACCCGGCCCAGTTCATCGAGAAAAAAGAAATCAAAAAGATGGATACGTTCATCCACTATGCCGTGGCCGCCAGCCAGTTGGCCGTGGATGATGCGGCGCTAAAGATTCCAGCGGAGGAATCAGCGCGCGTCGGGGTCTACATCGGGTCGGGAATCGGCGGCCTCGGTTCCATCGAACATTATCACTCCGTCCTTCAGGAGAAGGGGCCGGGACGGGTCTCCCCGTTCTTTATCCCCATGACGATCATCAACCTGGCGTCAGGACAGGTGGCGATCCGCCTGGGAGCGCGCGGCCCGAATTCCTGTGCGGTGACGGCTTGCGCCACCGGCAATCATTGCATTGGTGACGCCTATCGCATTATTCAGCGTGGCGAGGCGGATGTCATGGTGGCCGGAGGTGCGGAGGCTGCGATTACGCCGTTGGGTGTGGCCGGGTTTGCATCCGCCAAAGCACTGTCGTTTCGGAATGCCGACCCGACGAAGGCGAGCCGGCCGTTTGACCGGGATCGGGACGGATTCGTATTGGGCGAAGGCGCGGGAGTGTTGGTCTTGGAGGAACAGGAGCATGCTCGGCGCCGTGGAGCGCGCGTGTATGCAGAAGTCATCGGCTACGCGATGAACAGTGATGCCTATCACATCACGGCGCCGCCGGAAGAGGGCGAGGGGGCCGTGCGGTGCATGGAATTGGCGATCAAGGACGCCGGCATTCAGAAAACCGACATCGGGTACATCAATGCCCATGGCACCTCCACCATGGCGGATGCCATCGAAACGAGAGCCATCAAACAGGTATTCGGCGACTACGCCTACCGGTTGCCGGTGAGTTCGACGAAATCCATGACCGGCCATCTACTTGGTGCCGCGGGAGGTATCGAGGCGATCTTCAGTATTCTCGCGCTCCACCATGGGATGCTTCCTCCTACGACCAATCTTGATAACCCAGACCCTGCGTGTGATCTCGACTACGTGCCGAACAGGGCGCGTCCTGCCAACCTCAAGGTTGCTCTATCCAATTCATTCGGCTTTGGCGGCGTGAATGCCTGCCTGTTGTTTCGACGAGTGGCGGCCTGATCGAGAGCACCCCTGACGAACGGAACATATGGTGACGTCGGTTGTGCCCACTGAGACGATCGAGCGTGTTGTCGGCTACCACTTTCAACGTCCTCATCTGCTCCATGAGGCCCTGACGCACAAATCATTCGTCAACGAGAACCGGACTAAGGACCGCAGGCAGAACGAGCGATTGGAGTTTTTAGGAGATGCCGTCCTCTCGCTGATCATCAGCGACTACCTCGCTGCAACGCTGCCGGACTGTACGGAAGGGGAGTTGTCCAAACTCAAGGCGCGGCTTGTTAGCGAACCGTCTCTGGCCAAAGCCGCCAAGCGCTTGGAACTGGGAACGTTGCTTCGGCTCGGAAAGGGCGAGGAACTTTCGAAGGGTCGGGAAAAACATTCTCTACTTGCAGATGCCCTTGAAGCGCTGATTGCCGCGGTCTACCTTGACGGAGGGCTGGAAGCCAGCCGGGCATTTACGCTACGGGTCTTTGACGATGATCTGGAAGCGCTGGGAGCATTAAACGGTGAATCGGCATTTGAAGATTATAAGACCCGGCTGCAGGAACTTTGTCAGAAGCGATACGATACGCTGCCGCGCTATGTTACAGTACGAGAATCGGGCCCGGATCATCGCAAGACCTTTGAGGTTGAATTGACGATCAGAGGAGACGTGGAGGGAGTCGGCCAGGGGTTCAGCAAAAAACAGGCTGAGCAAATGGCCGCTAAGCAGGCCTTGGAGCAGATCCAGGATGCAGGTGACTGAACGAATACGCATGCTGCTCAGCTGTCAATTTGGATGGGCTGCGCCATGTTTATCGAATAGATATGGGAGGATGATGATGGGAGGCATATTGCGTGGTGGATATATGAGTCTGATTCTCGTGTCGATACTCCTATTGGCGGTGAGCAATCCCAGTCTTGTCACTGCGGCAGAGGATGCAAAAGGCAGCAAGGATCCATCCAGCGGAAAGACGCCTCGTGCGATCGTCAAGACTAAATTCGGCGAAATCGAACTGAAGTTCCTTCCTGACGTGGCCCCCAAGCACGTCGAGAATTTTATCAAGTTGGCGAAATCCGGACTTTACAATGGGACGATTTTTCATCGGGTGATACCGGGATTCATGATCCAGGGTGGAGACCCCAACACGAAAGATTCGCTCAAGAAGGATACGTATGGTCAAGGCGGGCCCGGATATGGCGTGAAGGCAGAATTCAATGAATTGCCCCATAAGCGAGGCGTCTTGTCTATGGCGCGAGCGACTGATCCGGACAGCGCCGGTTCGCAATTCTTCATTATCGTGGAGGAGTCGCGGTTTCTAGACAGGAAGTATACGGTCTTTGGAGAAGTGGTGAAAGGAATCGGAGTGGCCGACAAAATCGTCAATCTGCCCAGAGTCATGTGTCAGACCGGCTCGCCAAATCCTCCCGATAAGGGTCCTTGTGACAATCCAATAGAGCGGGTTGAGATGACGGTCACGATTGTGGAGTAACCAACTGCGTCTAGGTTCAGCCATGGCCAACGTGTCGAGCTGCCCTGGTGTGCGCAATACTCTCGCGTCATTGCTTGGAATTTCCTCCTCCACCGTTAGGAGACGATTCCCTTCTGGTCGACCGCTGTGCGCAGTTGATTGGCAGGGTCTCGATCTCTGAGCCTTTTGAATGGGAGACTGTCTTGCCCATAGGCCCATGTCCCGTCGGAGCAGCGAAAGGCATCAGGCCGGGCGTCAGACGTGCTCAGAAGGGCGAGGTGCTTTTCTGTGAGCGGACCAGATTCAGGAAGTGGTTAAAGGCTTTCGAGACGCGTTCAGCATGAGAGGCGTTCCGGAATAGAACACTATCTGCTTCAAGTTGCGTTTCCAATTCGTTCACGGCTCCGCTACAAAACGTTGTCTTGACGACACAGGGGGTATTACCCGCACAGGTGAATTGCACCGCGTGATAGGTGACACCCCTTTCTTCGGTTTCCTTGGGTCGATAGTCTACCTTGTCAATCGCATGTAAATCGAACTGTGTGAAGCCTGTCAGCACCTCGTCTCTGCCATGGTTCAGTTCGATCAACCCTAGTTTCGCTCCTGTCGGAATGGTCGTATAGATCTCCGTCATCTTTGTTGGTTTGGGGGCTTTCGGATTTTTACAACTCAGGGCTCGAACAAAACCATGGGTGTTGGTCATGTCCGAGATAAACTTTACGGTGTCATCAATCGATTGTCCGTAGGCAGTCGCCGGAAGCAATGAATATATGACGACTATGACTCCGAATGCGTGTTGCATTTCCCGAGAGATCATCGCCAAACGTATTCTCTTCCAATATCGTCCTTCATGGCTGGACGAGGCAGTTGAAGAACTTTGCAACAGTACAAGATGGCCCACAGCCGATCAATCCCTTTTTTCCCCCCACATAACGTCAAAGAGCATTCCCGGGCGAATGCGTGCATCCCTACAGGCAGATTACGAGATAGGCGAGGCAATGCGGGTTGGTGTGACGGAGGACAGAGATTCCGAATCATCAGAAGGTATGAGCTGAAGTTGGGTCATGTAGGTGCGAATCGTGGAAAACTCGAACGTTTCAAGGAGCGTGACCAATCGCTTTTTCGTCTTATGGAGATTGAGGTAGTGCAACAACTGCGAGATCATGGGCCCTTCCATTCTCGGTTGCTGACGGTCGAACTCCCATGCATGGAAGTACATAGTGAGAGCATGTTCTCGCCGGTCGATCTGTCTCAGGAACATCCGCAGCAACGAGAACGGCAAGAGTCGGAAGTAGACGCCACCGGCAATCGGACAGCGTATTCCTCCCATACTGACTGTCGAAGGAGGTATTTCCCATAGCGGGCCTGCCGTCGTCTCTCGCAGATGACACCAAGGATCGGATCCGGGGATGCCACAATGGTCGTGACGAATCGGGACGATGCTCGAATCGTAGATATGTCCTTCCTCCACCAGGATCGGCAGTGCCCATCGAGTTTCGTTGGTAATGGTAAAGCCGGGCGCACGGTACCCGTGCACAGCCCGTCCTGTGATGTCTTCGAGGATTTGTTTCGCTCGTCTGACGTCTGTCCGGAACAACTCCGGGGTCTGGGCCGTGATCAATTCATGGCTGTAGCCATGAGACGCCACTTCATGGCCAGAGGCCGCGATGTCCTTGATGAGGCCGGGATGCCGCTCGGCAACCCATCCGAGCACGAAGAACGTCGCCCGAGTCTGATGGCGTGCCAGCATGTCGAGCACCGTCGCGACATTCGATGCGACGCGGCTTTCGAAATAATCCCAATGTCGGCGACGCATCGGTGAATCGAATCGCGTGACCTGGAAATGTTCTTCTACGTCGAATGTCAGGCAGTGCACAATCAGACCTCGTCAGATAAGACGACCCCTACTGGTCGTTCGATTAGGCCAAATCGGTTGAAGGGTCGGCATCGATGTCTATATGGACAAAGCCTACGTGACTTGTACTACGTGTACTATGCGGAAGTAAAGCAAAGTTTGAACCTGACTGCTACGCACGTGCGATCACTGGCTTAGTAACAAGATAGGGTAAGAGAGGCATGAGAATCGTATCTCAAAGGATAATGAAATCGTATCTAATCAGATAAGGCTCGCGAGCCTGGATTTTTCGGAAAATGCTTCAAAATGTTACAGTCTGCGACGACCGACGTGTGAAGGTGGAGAGTGGGGGAGAAACTCGAATGTGCTGATCGAGGGTAGAGGAAGAGAAAAGAGGACAATGAATCAGTACCCTAAGAACGTGAGATCAGTGATGATGACGGCACTCAGGTGAATGCACATGGGCTTCAGGAAG
>DAISKX010000094.1:0-9406 GCA_036820725.1 Nitrospiraceae bacterium | reverse complement strand
TGTACACCGCGGCGACGATGACCGCGAGCGAAACGTCGCATCCAGCAGATCAAAGTCGAACATATCCTCGTCCTTTTCTTCCACGATCTGCACGCCGAGTTCCCATTCGGGATAATCGCCGTTCTCAATGGATTCCCACAAATCGCGACGGTGGTAGTCGGGGTCAATTCCGGAAATCTTTTGCGCTTCGTCCCAGACGACTGAATGCAACCCCAGAAGCGGCTTCCAGTGAAATTTGACAAAGCGCGATTTGCCCTTCTCGTTAACGAATCGAAAGGTGTGCACGCCAAACCCTTCCATCATACGAAAGCTTCGCGGGAGAGCCCTGTCCGACATCACCCACATGATCATGTGGGTCGATTCCGGCATCAACGAAATGAAATCCCAAAAGGTGTCATGTGCGGATGATGCTTGCGGAATTTCGTAATGCGGCTCCGGCTTGATCGCATGGACCAAGTCTGGAAACTTGACTGCGTCTTGAATGAAGAAAACGGGAATGTTGTTCCCGACCAGATCAAAGTTTCCTTCTTCCGTATAGAACTTCACGGCGAAACCGCGAACGTCCCGCGCCAGGTCCGAGGAACCGCGCGACCCCACAACCGTAGAGAACCGCACAAAGACAGGCGTTTTCAGCGCAGGGTCATGAAGAAACTTCGCTTTCGTGACGGCAGCCTGAGATTCGTACACCTGGAAGAATCCATGAGCCGCTGCACCACGGGCGTGCACGACCCGTTCAGGGATGCGCTCATGGTCAAAATGGGTAATCTTTTCCCGGAGGTGAAAATCCTCAAGCAGCGAGGGCCCGCGTTCGCCGGCCTTCAAGGAATTCTGATCATCATTGATTCGAAGACCCTGGTTGGTCGTCAAGGACTCATCCGCACTGTCCTCATGAAAGCCGGACAGGTCAGCAATTTTGGGGTTGTCTTTGTCCCTTTTTTCTTTTCTCATTCGCGGGATCTCCTTGTAAGTGAAGGTGCACAGTCAACAACCTTCCTGGGTTGTTCCCGAGACAAATTGCCGATGTGCACGAGATGACTGGAAAGCGATCGTCGGCATCGGTATGCCGTTGCCAATTATGAAGATCATTTTTACTGTTCCGTCGAGGTTTGCCGATTCATTTCTTACGGTCTCCTCCTAATGAAGGACCGCACTCGAAGAGGAAGCAACCCTGTCCGGCCATGATATGCGTGATGAACATTTTGTTTCGATACAAAGGGCCCGGTTTGTATTACCCTCCGCGAGGGGTGTGCCGTACTCGGGAAGGTCCTAGTTCGTACTTGAGAGAAGACATGTCATAACTAGGGCCCTTTAACCTGAAAAAGCTTCGCCGACTCATTACAACAATGAGACACGAACTAGTCGGGGTCTCATGAATTGGAGGAACGAATGAAACAATCATGGTCAACGTTCTGGCAACCGTTCCGGGTCTGGATCCTTTTCAAACGGACCTTTTCCGCATGGAGCAGTGACAAGGTGCCTCGTCTCGGAGCAGCCTTGGCCTACTATACGGTCTTGTCCATCGTGCCTTTACTGATTGTCATCATCGCAATGATCGGCCTCATCTTTGGGCAAGAAGCGGCGCAAAGTTACATCTTGGAACAGATCGCCGCCTTGATCGGACCGCAAAGTGCAGATGCACTCAAGGAAATGATCCAACGGGCTGACAAGCCGACGACCGGCATCTTTGCGACCGCAGTTGCGACCGCGACCTTGCTGCTCGGTGCGTCGGGAGTGTTCGGCCAACTCCAAGATGCACTCAATACGATTTGGGGTGTTCAACCAAAGGAAGGGCGCGGGGTGTGGGGAGTCCTAAAAGATCGCTTTATTTCGTTTGCTGCCTTACTGGGCACGGGGTTTTTGCTTCTCGTGTCGCTTGTCCTCAGCGCCGCACTCGCCGCATTCGGCAAATGGTTTGGCGGTTGGCTGCCCGCCCCGGAGTTGGTGCTTCAGGCATTGGATTTGGTCGTCTCATTTGCCGTTATCACCGGCTTGTTCGCCATGATGTTTAAGACCCTCCCCGATGCGCGGGTTGCATGGAGTGACGTCTGGGTTGGAGCGGCGCTCACGGCGTTGCTCTTTACGCTAGGGAAATTCGGAATCGGCCTTTACCTGGGGAAAAGCGATGTAGGCTCCGCATATGGAGCGGCAGGATCACTCGTCATCCTCCTCGTCTGGGTGTATTACTCAGCTCAAATATTATTATTTGGCGCCGAATTTACCCAGGTCTATGCCAACGAGGTCGGGTCCCAAATCGTACCATCGGCAGATGCAATCGTCGCTGATGCGAAGAAAGCCGGAATGCCAGGTGAAACACAGGACCATGGTCGTACGGGAAGAAATTTCGGAAAATATCCGCCGGGACCGTCGAGAGTCCAACCGAAGGTGTATGGAACGGCGTCCATGATAGGAACGGGGAGAGCTCTGGAGGGCTACGAGCGATGGATGGGAGCGTTGCTTCTCGGATTGTCTATCGTCCAATTGGTTCGAGGACCTTCCCGCAAGGCAACCGCCTTGCGCTGATTCCCCGTGGGGAAATTGAATATTCAGATACGAGGGATCATCATCGTTGGAGGCGGCTTGGCTGGTTTATCGGCTGCCATCTATCTCGGCCGCAGCCGACGTGACACCTTAGAATTACCTCGGGGGTTCCCTGATGGCATTAACGGTACAGATCTCTTAGCAAAAGGAATGGCGCAGGTCTCTCGTTTCCAAGTGGATATCATCGAAGACGACATCCAGTCGCTTGTCTCGGGAGGGGTCTATCCTCCGTTTACGAAGACGAAAGAGGTTGGCTGGGCTGCATACCGCGGAAACACTCGGTCTAGATGCCGTGTTCATGCCTTCCCATACTCTTTCTCCAGCCCCGGCAAGATTGCTTTGAAGAAGGCATTCTGAATCAACGTGCCGACGATCTTCCACGTGTCCGCCCGCGGGTTGGGCACTGGACCGGATACGTCGGTTTCCGCGGCGACTTGCTGGCGTGGCTGATTCTTCAGCAATTCCACCACTCCTCCGATCACCGACTCATAGACCTTCTTGGTCCAAGCCTTGTCGCTGTCTTGCTTAGGATCGAACACCTCGACGTCTTTAAAAATCGGTTTGACGTATCCCGCCACACGGCCGTTCTTAATCGAGAGTTCGCTGAAGAACGACATATTACCCTTGGCCAGGTCCATGTCGGCGTAGGCACGAAGCACTTTGTTGAAGGATTTCATGTCCGTCTTCACGATTTGGACCCCAAGGTCGAAGTCCGGGTCGGGTTTCTCCGGCCTGAATGTGCCGGAGACCAGGGTGCGGCCGGTTCCCATGAATCGCCCGGTGAGCTTAACGACCGCATCGCCACCCGACAGATCCCTTAGATTCGTGCTGAAGTGATCCACCTCCGCGTTCACATCCGCCATGAATGCCCGGTATTCCGGCCGAGCCGACACGTTGACGAATCCGAGTTCGCTGTGGAGGACCTTGCCGTGCGCGACATTTACCGTGATCGTGGGATCCTTCTGCACCTCTTTGGCCGTGTCGGCGACTTCCTGGCGTTTCTTCTCATCCTGCGCGTGCTGGCGAAATACGAAATCGGCCTTCACATTTTCGACGAGAAAGTCTTTGATGTCGACCGTCTTCTTCGAGGGAGAATATTCGACGCGGCCTTTGGCGGCGAGCATGCCTTCCGTCAGCTGGAGGTTGTACCGGCCGGTGAGCGCGACCAGATCGCCCAAGGGCATTTTATCGATCGTCACTTCCGCGTTGAGGCCGAGCATCGGTTTCATCAGAAAATTCACCGCGCCGTCGACCGTGATCTGGCCGCTCTGGAACACATCCGTTTCGAGCCGGAGGTCGGAGGGATATTCTTTGTCGCTCTGCCGATTACTGATATTGTCGGCCTCGAGCTGAAGGTTGCTGAGATGGAGCGGCTTGGCTTTCGGATGATCGAAGTACGTGACGTCGGCATCTTTGATTTTCAATTTGTTGATGCTGACAGGATAGATCTGCTGAATGGCGTCTTGCCATTCTTTTTCTCCCTTATCCTTGGCCTCTTCTTTGGCTTGGGTCCGCGTGAAATGGATCGTCGGCCGTTCCAAGGCATGGTCACTCACGACATGGCCTCCCAATAACTGGCTCCATTGTATACTGGCGTGCCATTTCGGGATCACCACCATGGGCGGCTCGGGCTGGGCTTTTTGGATGAGCGACACATCTTCGAGATCCAAGGAGAGATTGAGTGGATGAAAGTCAAGTTTGCCGATGCGGAGTTGATAGCCGTCCAATTGCTGGTTCGCATTCTGTTCGATATACCCGCGTATCGGCCCGTCCATGAGCGAGGCTGCAATCAGCACTCCTACGATAATAATGGCCAGGATTAGGCTGGTCCATCGCAGCCACGGCGGAACTGTAATTGCTTGTGCCATTTGTCGCCTCTTCGTTTTCCCAATCGGTCGCGTTTGCCTCTTCACTATGGAGTTCGATTATTTTTCATAACATGTCTGGATCCACCCCATAGCTCGGCAAAGCCCCAGGGAAGGCAGTGGCATGGACACTTTCGGCAACCCAACCCAGCACGCCAGACTGCTGGAGAAGCATGTGGATGGGACATGTGTATAACCATTGGACGGTTGTGTCATCACTCGCCGAACAACATCGATGGATGAAGTCTTTTACCGGACCCTTTACCGTTATCGTGCTGCGATTACTCACGCCCTTGGGGATGTCCTATGAAGCGGCGAAGAAGCGGGCAGAGCCTTACACGAAGATCATCGAAGAGTTTCCCGAGATGCGACGGGATACCATAGACATGGTGTAAGAAGCCATCGCGCAACACCTCCGGTCCTATATGCTCGTGCACAACCGGTCGGAAGGGAATGCGCCCTTGACTGTGCAAGCATTAGTGGATCAGATGCAGAGCACGCGACTGCCTGATGTTCAGGTTTAACTCCAACCTAATGTTTCGCTCATAGGACCGAGTAAGCTTCAGACATGGTGGGGAGCTGAACCATGTATTCCATCGGATGCGTGTCTATCTGACTGCGGTCGCGATGGCCTTATCTTCGCGGGTGGCAGGGTGCACGGTCGCGTAGGTAGCGCATGACACGGGCCGGGATCATCTTTCACCGAGGACTAAGGAAGTCAGCTTCGCGAAAAGGTCGGTGCGACCCTTGTCGGGTTTAATGACCATCTTCAGATGAGTCACGTTCGATTCCGCAACGGCCCAATCCTCACATTCCCACGTCGTCCCCTCTGGACTAAAGTTAAACTCCTGTCGCACGAGCTCTCGATAGGTCTCGCAGCCGTCACTGGACACAGATACCTGAACTTCCTGGGTGCGGCTCACCTCTCGTTCCTCGACCTCCATGTGATTTGTTGGAGTGTTTGAGGTTGGTGGAAGGCAATGATGAGTTTTTGGTCTCCAGGCTCGGCTGGCATCCACGGAGGCGCACCCGGCCGGCGCTTGTCATCAAAGACGTTTGTGAGTGGATATCCCTCCGCTTCTGAACCTACCAGGACGGTGGCCGCAGAGAGAACGGGGATCTCCCGCTCCGGTTACGCGTGAGATGAGTCATGTAGCCATGTTCGCATGGGGAACCTCTCGGGTCGCGGAAGAATGTCGCCAGATCGTAGCCTACTAATACCCATCTACGTGGTTTAAGCAGGTGTGATGTCTTCGCGTCACACAACTACAGTCGTATCGTTTCATCTCATCGATGTCGGTGGATTCATTCCATTGATGCTGACAGTCTTGCAGCATGACGGCTACCGTCCCAACAGAGACTTCACTTTCCCGGCAACGAGCAGACCCGCAATCAGCGCCACAATAAAGCACGCGAGGAAGATGTAGAACAGGATCTTGGCAACCTCCGTGGCTCCCTCTGCCACGCCTGTAAAACCGAACGTTGCCGCCACCATGGCGATGACGAAGAAAATGGCTGCCCATTTTAGAAGCATAAAAGCCTCTTCGGTATTAGGTTAATTATTCTGGAGCTGCTGCTATTCACTAAGCTTTAATCCCAAGCTGCCTCCGGCCCTGGCAATTGGGGCACATGCCACTCTCCAAATAAATGTAGTGCTCCAACAGGTGCTGTTTCTGATAAATGGCCCAGACAACGGGAGACACAAAAGACATGGTGGCCTTTGGCGAGAGCCTCCATGACCATTGTGTCGTGATAGTGCCTACGGCAGTAAAAGCGATCAGTCACCTTGTAACGAGCTATTCCCACGGACACGAGACAGCCTTCTAAAGAACACTTCTGCACTGCCGTTATCCGCCTTCACCGACGCATGAAATCTCTGGGAACAACTATGACGTTCCATCTCCCCCCCTTGCGTCATCAATTCCATCCTTTTTGTGCCCGTTCTGACGGCAGGGTGGAACCCAGACGAGAAGGGACGTTATGAAATCATCAGGGGAGAGGCGACAGGCCATGAACAGCCTACCGCCTTGATTACGCAGCTTTGAACAAAACCGAGGACTCCGCCCTACTTGTCCTGGCGCTGCAACGTCGTCACATGGCCTTTATCCGTCACATAGGCCTTCACCATGTCTCCTTCCACTGCTTTGTCGAGCTTGGTGCTTTTATCCACGTGGACCCTGTGCTGTTTTCCATCGTTATCCTTGATCACGTAGTACTCGCCGTCAATCTTCATCAACGTCCCTTTGACTGCATCCTTGGTGAGGCGTTCTCCCATAGATGGGGAGGCCTCTTTTTCTTTCATCGGATCGGCGGCCAGAGCAGCCCCCGCCCCCATACTGACAGCGAGCACTAGAAACAGGACACCTATGGCTGTGCGCATGAACATCCTCCTTGTCGGTGAAGCCTGTATGACTCCACACGGTCTAGCATGGTCAGAAGCACACTCCTTAAACAATAGGCATTTAGTCGTTCGACATGTGATGATGATGAAACCCTCTGAAGCCGGAATGCCCGACTGAGGGCTCACAACCCACTCACCAGACTAGTGCACTCCTAATACCGGTATTAACCGTAAACATATTTGTCATGACTTGACCAACCGCTAGCATGGTGCGTGACAGTTCTCATTCTACTCATGCTGGCCCTCACCGGGTCCGTCAATGCTCATGCTCTCACGGCCAGAGAGTGGAGCAACTTACCGCGAGAAGGACAACTATTCGCGGTCTCATCGAATACTGGGTTTGGGAGTATGAGAATTCGCCGGGCTCTTTTGGAAAGACTGGACGCTCAGACATCATCTCGGCAGGACTGTCACTGGGGTGCGTGCGTGATATGGGACTGAATGCAATCGGGATAACCCGTCCAAACTCACCGACGAACCATTCCCCACACAGGCTTCCCTGGACGCGTAAATGTTATTGGTGTATGCATGGCCAATGATTCCGGGCAGCTCCGGCGTCGCTGGGCCCTAAGAGGTTCCGTGGCCGTACGGACACGAGATCCGTTTAACGCCTCATCGTAAAGCTGTCTCTATTGAGAGTCGGAAAGAACTTGGTACGCCTCCAAAATGGCACGAAATCTTTCCGCCGCTTGGGCACCAGCACGATCGGGATGGCATTGTTTCGCCAACCGTCGGAATGCCTTATGGATGCCGTCCAGGCTTTCCATCTATGTGATTTCTAACACCGCATAGTAGTCCTTGTCCGAGTCCATGCGCTTCCCCTACGATCAATCGAAAACAAATCGCAGTAACTATTCACACTGACGGGTACTCCAGTCTAGTTGACCTGGACCTCAATGGATTTTGGATTTTGGTTTGGCTTTTTCCGATTTAGGCAGGTGCACCGTGAGCACCCCGTTTCGAATTCCGCGGTCAGCTTCTGCTCGTCCACCAACTCTGGCGTCGTATAGCTTCGAGCGAATCTCCCATAAGCACGTTCGACCCGATGGTACCGCGTGCCCTTGCTTTCCTTGTCCTGTTCCCGCTGCCCGGTCAGCGTTAATACACTACGCTCAATCGATAGCTTTACATTCTTCTTCTCGACTTCAGGATTCTCCAACTCTCGCAATGAATCTTGATTAATCATGGCTCGCAAAATATCCATAGAGATCCCTCCCTTGTTACGGCGACCAGTCACCCTTGGACGCCTAGATGCGGAGGTAGTTAATCCCTAGGTATAGCCTGTCAAAAGGCGGGGCGAAAAATGGAAAAGGCTTGGGGGCGTCGGTATATCAGATGGAGCTATGTCGGCTGCGATACAGATTCCTTCTCCGATCAATCGCATGGCCCCCACCTTCAAAGATCCCAAACAACCCCCCGGTGAACCCGTGGTGAGCTGGCTGGGAGTTCAACCCAGGATTTCTCAAACCCTTGAGATCAAAGGACGGCTTAGGTGTGCAATCCTGGGAGTGATCCGGGTGCACGAGAGATACCTCAAGCGGGCTTTCAAAGTACAGAATCTTCGGTACGATTTTGAGGGCTTCCGAAGTCGCGGTTGTACTCATCCCACCTGGTTTCCCTGCTTTCTTAGGATTCTCGCGAGCCGCCAAGGGAGGCTTGTCTCTTCGGACTCCAGACATTGAATCATAGCGTCACGAAAACCCAGATCACGGTAGTCGGCTTGTCCCATCATGCCCTACTTCCATGAGAGAAAAAAAGCATCCGTGTGAACGCGAAGCGGCTACTACGGTGTGGTTGGATTCGCTCGAGAAGGTAGGGCGGCGCATTTGTAGGGACAGTTCCTCACGAACCTTTGCCATGTCGGTGGGCATTTCACTAGATACCTCGTCACTCATCGCCTTAACAACTGGTACCACTTCATGCGCAAGTTCGGTTAGCGCACCAGTCACTTGCTTGCCGAAAGCCGTGACTCGCGTCATAGGCTTAGTTTTAGGGGGTTTGGACGTTTCTTGATCAAGGGCCATACAGGAAGAACAACACATCATGGCAATCATTGCGGCACAGCTACATAGGCGCATCACTCCTCCTCACTCAGAATCAATCTACCAAAAACACCCTGCTACCTGGGAAGATACTTCCTTAGAGGACATCGCCAGGATTTTTTAGATCACACCAGGAGCAGCCTAACGAACGCTCCTGAGATAGTACTATCCTGCCTCTCACTTGATTGCGTGTTTGCGCGTCCCCCTATGCCCAGGTGGAATGCTATTTGGACCAGGAGCTCCTAGGGTATTAGAGAAGCCAATAGGAGGTATCCCCAGTTACGCTTGGGGTGGAATACGATCAGGATGACGCTATGGTCGTGAACGAAGTCAATGCCTGGGTTTTTCTCATAGCGAGCCTCATGCTGTTACTTCTCATCTGTGGATTGGCAGCATTGGGATTGTTCACGCGCGACCGCGGCGTGGAGGGAAAGATCCGAGCCAGTTGCGACCGAGTTGTGGTTTCTAGGGATAGTGGATAACAGATTTCCAGGGCACTCACTTTAATCATGGAGGAAACACGATGTTGATATGGAACATGCTGATGCTGGCTTCGGTCC
>DAISKX010000093.1:0-9439 GCA_036820725.1 Nitrospiraceae bacterium | reverse complement strand
CCAATCACTATCGCATCCTTGCGCCCGGTCTTTTCCTGTTGAGCCTTGATCCGCTCCGTATACGCTCGGGTGTCGTGAAACTTCAAGGGATCCTGCGGCTCCAGTTCTGCGTCCCACTCCTTGAAGGAACCGAGATCGATAAGGAGATTGATACGTTCAATCACGGAGATCGGAAAGTGGTACTCGCATTTCGGGCATACCTTATTATTGCGGTCCACTTCCTTTCGATACACAATCTCCCGGCAATGATTACACTTGAGCCACATGCCCTCGGCTACCTTGGATCGCTTCGGTCCTTCTGGTTCCGGCGCTTTGTTTTTCTTAAACCATGCCATGGGTGCTCACCTATGTAACGAGAATCTCTTGGCCTTCTTCAAGGACGGATAGGGAAGAAGCCCCGTCGATCTGCCGCAACTCTTCTGTGATGCGGTCTCGAAATCTCGGTTTCATATGATACACATACACGGGCACTTCCGGTCGTCCCACTTTTCGAAGCTCATCGGCCAGTAAGGCAGGCGTGAGATGTTTGCTCACGCGAGCCAATTCGAGTTCATCGTTTGGAAACGAAGTCTCCACGATCAGGGCCCTGAGCCTCGGCAACCGCGAGGCAGTGTCCCAAAGTTCGTCGGTTTGAAAGGTGTCCCCGCTGTATAGAATGGCTGCGGTCTCGTCTTGGATAATGAATCCAACGGTGGGAACGACGTGGTTCACAGGAATCGGCGTCACGCGCAGCCCGCACAGAACAGTTTCCCTTCCCGGCTCCAAACTCTTCGCGCGTAGGACAGGATGGTCTTCGTCAGGCAGCTTGAAAAAATCCGGGTACACTTCTCCGTTAAAAATATGCGCGTCGAGTCCCTTCAAGACTTCAGGGATGCCCGCCACCACAACCGGAATATCGCTTTGGCCGACCAGGTTGTCCGCCAAGGTCGGCAGGTCTCGAATATGGTCGAAATGGAGATGGGTCAACAGGACGAGCCTGATCCTTTTCTGCTCTTCGAGATAGAGGCGGGACCCGATCGTTCCGGCATCAAGGAGAATGGTGTCATTGACTAAAAAACTGCATGTCCCGCACTGGAGAGGTCCTCTGGAGCCGGACACCATTTGATCAGAACCATGACAACCCAACACCCGAATCTTCACGGCAGTACCCTATGGGTTGACACACCACTTCGAATCCGGAGATCTACTCTTTTAGAGAGGCGCAGAATACCATACCTCCCGCACTCGCGCACGTGGAATTGCGGCTTTCCGCCAGGGAGGACAGTTCTATCCGTCCGGGGACGGCACCCATTGGGAACCATGCATCATTGAGAGAACAACCACATGCTGATCACCGATTCTTCCTTCATCATTGTTTAGAAGACCGGTGCGCCGCGACTGATTCTCCACATCATCAACAATCCAAACCCGATGCTTCCCGCACTCGCGAGACCTTGAACTGTCAGATACGCGCGGCGACCGAACGAAAACGAAAAGATGACGGGGAAACTCATCGCCGCACCTATTCCCATCATGCCCGCGATCAAACCGAGGCCAAAGATGAGAATATACCCCACACCTTCGAAAAAGGTCGCGGCCGTCGACACAACGATCAGCAGCAAAGCCGCCGATCCCGCAAGTCCATGCGTCATACCGATCAGAAGCGGGCGCCTGGCCTCTCGGAACCAATGAACGTGGCGATGATTGCCGTGAGTGTCATGGTGGTGATGAAGATGCACGTGTGCCGTCCCTTCATGCTCATGAGTATGCACGTGCCATCGGTCGCAACGGATCCGCAACGCGAGACTTGCGCCCAGGACGATCAACATGATACCGACCGCGAACTCAAACATGGTTGCAAGCGATTCCGGAATCGCCACATTCCACGTCAGCACGACCATCCCGGCAAAGAGCAGGACCAGGGTATGTCCCAACCCCCAAAACAATCCGACCACGCTCGAAGCTCGAAGACTCGGTCGTTCAGCTAGGACGGTTGACACTGCCACCAGGTGATCGGCATCACACGCATGCCGCAATCCCAACACGAAGCCCAGACTCAGAATGGTGAAGACGTGCGAGGTGAACATACACAGCTCCGGAAACGACTTACGGGGATCATGTGTCGATAAGCACCGGCGGAGGTCATCCTCCTCGCGCGTGCATCTCCAGGTGGGGATCTTCACGAAGGCGATTGATTTCGATCAGTCGTTGCTCACGGAGCCCCAGGCGCTCCAGGGCTTTGCGTTCTTCGGCGCCGCGATCCGCGCGTTGTCGCCACACAGATGTGATCGTGGCAGCGATCTCCTTGCGTGACTGACCCGCTCGAAGCGGCCCCCTTAAATCCATGCCTGCCTTGGCATACAAACACAGGTACCACATGCCATCCGCGGTCAATCGGCTCCGATCGCAGGTCCGGCAGAACGGGGTGGTTGTCGAGGGAATGATTCCGAACGTCGTTCCGTCGGGCAATGCAAAACGCTGTGCAGGTGCAGCACTGTCTTCGATGATCGGTGAAACCTGGCCATAATGCCGGCCAACCTTTTCCAGCATTTCATCACGCGATAACACCTGATCCATGGACCATCCGGTAGCGCCGCCGACGTCCATGTACTCGATGAACCGGACTTCCGCATGGACGGTTTTTCCGTACTCGATAAGGTCCAGCAATTCGTCGTCGTTATACCCTTTGATCATGACCGTGTCGAACTTGAGGGAAGAAAATCCTGCTTTCACGACCGCCTTGATCCCATCGAATACCTGATGATGCAGATCGCGTTTGGTCAGCGCACGGAAGCGGTCCGCGCGCAGGGTATCCAGGCTCACGGTCACCCGGTGGAGACCAGCATAATAGAGCTCCTCCGCCTGCTCGGCCATGAGCACGCCGTTGGTGGTCAGCGCGATGTCGGTGATACGGCGATTCTGGGTCAGCATTCGAACAAATCGGGGAAGATCTCGGCGGAGCAGCGGTTCCCCTCCGGTCAGTCGTACCCGATCTACACCAAGATCGCTAAAGACATCCGTGAGAAGCGCCATCTCTTCGAAGGTCAGGATCGTTTCACGCGGGAGCCAGGCATACTCGTCCTCGGGCATGCAGTATTTGCAACGGAGGTTGCAGCGATCAGTCACCGACAGACGCAGACTCCGCAACGGCCGTCCAAGCGAGTCGGTGAGAGGAAGCAAGGCATGTTCGGAGGAAGAATGGCTCATGGATGTTCTTCGACCCACACTTCGCCCTCCGGCGTGTGTTCCAACTTCCAGATCGGCGTAATCTGTTTTAATTCGTCGATCGCCCACTTGCAGGCGCGAAACGCCTCTGCGCGATGCTCCGCACCCACGACGATCAGCACGATATTTTCACCGATGCCGATGTCGCCATACCGATGGAGTACGAGAGCCTCGATGATGTCGAAATCTTTGAGCGTCCGTTCACGAATCTCTTGGAGCTTCTTCCGAGCCATTCCCTCATATTGTTCGAACGTAATGCTATCGACCTCCCGCCCCTTCGATCGGTCGCGAGCCGTTCCGAGAAAAATCGCAATTCCGCCGATTCGTTTGGACCGGTCCCGAACCCGGTTGATTTCTTCATCGATCGAAAAGTTTTCACGTTGCACACGCACCAACTTCTCGTCGCTTGCCGACCCCATAGAATTTCCCCCTGCGAAGGGCGGCAGAAGCGCCACCTCGTCATCGTCACGAACCTTGACATCCTCGTGAGCGATCTCCTGATTCACCGAAACAAGCACCTTCTTCTTATGCACCAGTTCGCCGATTTGAGGATACGCGGCGTCCAAGAGTCCAACGAGATCACGCACAGATCGTCCATGAGGCATCTCAATCGACAGCGAACTCTGATTCCCCGCCAATGATTTGATCATACCGAATAATCGGATTGTCACCATAAGATCTTCTCGCTCTCATTTCCTCAGGAAGGTATGACGTGGTCCATTACGCTTTGGAATAGGTCCCCGATTTTCCGCCTGATTTGGAGACCAGATACATATCACTAAAACTCATCCCGCGGTCGAGTGCTTTGCACATGTCGTAAATCGTCAGGGCGGCGACGGACACTGCCGTCATGGCCTCCATTTCGACACCGGTCTGTCCCGTGGTCTTCACTGTCGCCGTGATCAAGATGGAACATCGGCCTTGTCGATCCGGTTGGGGGTCCTCTTTAAATGAAATGTCGACGCTTGTCAGCGCAATGGGATGACACATGGGAATGAGATCGGGGGTCTTCTTCGCACCCATGACGGCAGCCACCTGCGCCACGGCAAGGACGTCGCCCTTGGCGATCTTGCCACGCTGAATACTTTCCAACGTCTCGGCCTGTAGCCAGACGGTGGCTTGGGCCTTGGCAATTCTTTCGGTCGATGCCTTTCCGCCCACATCGACCATGCGGGCCCGCCCCGATTCGTTGAAATGTGTGAATTCAGTCATTTTCCTCGCAGAATCAGGTGGTTTGCTTACCGGGAACTGAATTATAGGAGGTGGCGGAAAGTCGAGTCAAGGAGGGAGAAGAGGGAACAATGTGCTTTTCTCCTGAACTGAAAAGGGGCGGAGGATTGAGCAAATTCCCCATCGGCACAGGCCGGGAAGCGTCCCCACGCGCTCACCCCCCCACGACATAGATCCTGTGCAAGAATTCTTGGAATCGCAACCCTCTCCTTGACAGCGTGAAATCTCTTCCGTGACAATGCCGCCATGGCGAGCCGGATTATCATCGAACACCTTGAGTTTCAGGGACATTGCGGGGTCACGCCGGAGGAGCGAGAACGTCCCCAGATGCTGGCCGTTGATCTGGAGCTCGACCTTCCGACGGAACGATCTGGACAATCCGATAACCTGTCTCAAACGGTGGACTACGCCACGGTGACTGAACATATCGTGTCGCTCGGGTCGAAAGAGAGTTGCCATCTGCTCGAAAATCTTGTGGAACGATTGGTATCGATGCTTTTTACCGAATTTCCTGTTGAACGGATCCGCATCTGGTTGAGAAAGCTGCATGCCCCTCTGCCCATGGTCACCGGCTCGGTCGGAATCCGGCTCGAAAGAACCCGTACGGCCCAGCACCGGTACACGGTTGATCCCATGCCGGCTCCGTTTCTTCTGCAGCAGTTCCTCCGACTCCCAAAAGGCAACGCACTCGATGTGGCCGCCGGCGCCGGAAGAAACACTCTCTACCTTTTGGAAAACGGCATGGAGGTCGAAGCGATCGATCGGGACGGAGACGCATTGCTCCACCTGAGCGAAGTCGCCCGCGCACGCCATCTCACCCAGCTCAAGACGAGAACCCTGGATCTGGAACGAACGTCGGACCACCCGCCCGACCTGGGTCGCGAGCAGTACGACACGGTCCTCGTCTTCTTCTACCTGTTCCGACCTCTTCTTGCGCCGATCATGGAAGCATTGAAGCCGGGTGGCGTGCTAGTGTACGAAACCTTTCTGATCGATAACTACTTCCGCCATCGTCATCCTCGCCGGTGGGAATTCTGTTTGGCACACAACGAACTGCTTCGCTTGACCTCCCCATTGCGCGTCCTTCATTATGACGAAGGCGAGCATCAGGGAAGTCATGGCGACGCCCCGGTCTTTACCGCCCAACTAGTCGCGCAAAAATTTCCCCATTCCCCCCGGACGCATGAGTCGTATTGATCTTCATCTCCATACCACCCACTCCGACGGAAGTTTCAATACGTCGGACGTCATGGCGTTTGCAAAAGAGGCGGGAGTCACCGCCCTTGCCATTACGGATCATGACATTGTCGATGGAATTCCCGAGGCCATTGCAGCCGGAGCGCTCCTGAATATTGAAGTAATTCCAGGTGTTGAAATCAGCTCGCGCCATGGAGAAAGCGAGCTTCACATACTTGGCTACTTCTTGGATTGGAAAGATGAGACCTTGAATCAACGCATGATGAAACTCCGGGACAGCCGTCACACGCGCAACCCGCAGATCATTCGCAAACTGAACGAATTGGGCGTAGACCTCACCTATGAAGAAGTTCGAAGGCTGGCGGGGACTGAATCGGTGGGCCGACCTCACATTGCCCGCGTGCTGATGAATAAAGGGGTCGTCACCTCCGCAAAGGAAGCGTTCGACAGGTATCTCGCCGACGGGAAGCCGGCCTATGTTCCGCGAGAACTCCCTCCACCAGAAGAGGCTGTTGCCTGGATCCGAGAAGCAGGCGGGGTTCCCGTACTGGCGCACCCCACGTGGGTGAAGCAATCGGGCGAAGGCTTGGATCGTCTCGTCGAGCAACTCAAGTCCTTCGGATTAGGAGGGATCGAGGTGCATTACAGCACCCATAGCCCCAGGCAGACAGAAGATTATCTGAGCCTCGCCAAGCGTTTTGATCTGCTGGTGACAGGTGGCAGTGATTTTCACGGCGTCACCAAGCCCGACATTGCGGTCGGCCGAGGACGCGGTGACCTGAAGGTACCGGAGAAACTGCTCGATCCACTCAGAAAGGCGGCATCATGAGGATAAGGACGGCGGTTCCGTCGTCCAGTATGACTCAGTAAGCCGCCATGACCCCCTCTCGACTCACCTCTTTCTCGTTGCTTTCGCTCGTTTCGTTGACACCCTCGCACCTTCCGCTAGACTGAGACACAACTCTCATCTTGTCTCCTATGACCACGTCCTGGGGCTGGATCGGCCCATACATCATCGTCATCATTCTGGCCATTCTGGTCGGACCTATACTCGCCGCCCTTCCACTCTTCACTCATACGCTGGTGCCGAAATTGGGAATGAGCGCCGATCAGGCCCTCCGGCTGCTGGCAGATAGCATCTGCCTGCTCATGGTCTGGTTGGCCGCCCATCGCGCGTATCATGAACTGCATGACACAGGAAAGGGGCAGACCTTGGTACGGGCTATTCTGTACCCGGCCGCCTCGTTCTTAATAGCGATCCTGGGTCACAAAGCCTATGACCTACACGCAATCCCGGTATTCGGTCCTCCCCCACAGCCCCTCTACAACTGGCTCTTCACCGGCGGCTTGATTGGATCAGCGGCATGGTTGACCATTGCATGGGTACGCCACGCAGACGCCCTCACCCGCGCGCTCAGCGGGCCATCTCGGCGACGCACTCCGTTGTTTGAGGACGAGGAACCGACTCCGGCACCAGCGACGGAAACGATACCACCCACGAATGATTCCGCACCCCAATCCAAGCGGGATGAAACCGTCTTATTACGAAACGGGAATGCGCCGCCTGCTGTACTCGGCCGTTACAAGATTCTAAAAGAGATCGGACGTGGCGCGATGGGGGTGGTGTATCTGGGCAAGGATCCTACGATTCAACGTTTCGTCGCGATCAAGACGATGCGCCTCGACGAACTGGACAATATGGATGAAGTCAAACAGTTCCGAGAACGGTTTTTCCGAGAAGCCGAATCCACCGGACGGCTCTCACACCCCAATATCATCACCGTGTACGATGCAGGCGAACAGGAGGGCCTGGCGTTCATCGCCATGGAGTATCTGGAAGGAACGACCCTCAACCATTATTGTCAGAAATCCAATCTCCTCCCTGCCAAACAAGCACTGCAAATCACCGGCACGGTCGCCGAGGCCCTCGATTATGCGCACAGCCAGGGCGTCGTGCACAGAGATATCAAACCAGCCAACATCATGATCATGAAAAATCGGGTGGTCAAAGTCATGGATTTCGGTATCGCGAAGGTTGCCAGCTCTTCAAAGACACAGGTGAGCATGATCCTGGGAACGCCCCGCTACATGTCACCCGAACAAGCAGTCGGGAAAAGTGTCGATGGGCGCTCGGACGTTTTTTCTCTTGGCATCGTCCTGTTTGAATTGCTGACCGGCGAAAAACCGTTTGACGCCGAGAACATGCCTGCACTAGTCATGCGTATCATGAAGGCGCCCCATCCTCCGCTCATCAAGTATCGGCGGGACCTTCCCACTCGCGTACAAAGCATTCTCGACCGTGCGTTGCAGAAAGACATTGCGCATCGATTCCGCCATGCAGGAGATCTGGCCCAAGACCTGCGTGAGTTATCACAGGTCATGCCACGGTAATCTCGCATGAGATCTCTCATTGCGCAGTATGGGGCCAAATCGGATACAGGGCTCAAGCGCGACCATAACGAGGATCGCTTTTGTGCCGATCCGGACCTCGGGCTATATGTTGTCTGCGACGGGATGGGCGGCCATCGCGCCGGTGAGATTGCCAGCGCTCGTGCTGTGGAAGTGATCAGCCACCATGTCTCCGCGGCGGCTCGGAACCGGGCTCACCCGCTTATAGGCGTGTACCGCCCCGAGTTTTCCGAGCGGACCAATCGACTGGCAAGCGCCGTGCGACTTGCGAATCAAACGATCTATCAAGAAGCATCGAGTTGTCCGGATTATGCCGGAATGGGAACCACCGTCGTCTCAGTGCTTCTCTCTGAAGACGTCCTGTCGATTGCTCACGTCGGAGACAGTCGGGCTTACCTGATGCGGGACGGGAGCTTGCATCCGCTCACCATCGATCATTCTCTGGTCGCCGAGCAAGTTCGCTGCGGGGTGTTAGACACGCAGGAAGAGGTCTGCGTCGCACATAAGCACATGCTGACCCGGGCGGTTGGAGTGGCAGCCACGGTAGATGTGGAACTCGGAGAAGTTCCCCTCCTACGCAACGATCTGCTTCTCTTGTGCTCGGATGGATTAACCAGCGGGGTGCCACCCTCGAAGATCTTGCTTTCACTCGAGGAGCAGGTCGAACCCCAGATCATGTCAGAAGAACTGGTTGCCCTCTCCAATGCCGCGGGGGGCGAAGACAATACGACGGTGATCGTTGTGATGCTCCCTAGCAGCAACCCGACGATCTGGCAACGCATTCGAGGCCGGTTATTTCCGTGAGATGATGCCGGTCAACCTACAGGAGGATCAGCCATGCCGGACTTCAGTGCGAAATCATCAACCCTGATCGTCAAATCCTCGCAGGGCATCACCAAGGAAATCGAGATCACAAGCCCGATGTTCACGATTGGCCGCAAATCCGACAATGACCTCGCGTTAGATGACCCCTCCGTATCAGGCCATCATGCCAAGATCGTGAAGATACAAGAGGTATGGTTTCTGGAAGACCTGGCCAGTACGAACGGCACGTTGGTCAATGAACATAAAATCGAGAGAAAACAGCTTCAAGATGCGGATGTCGTGCGAATTGGGACCTACCGCATCATCTACCGACACGACGATACCGATCTCTCCGGAACACCGATCGCCCCACTCTCGACTCACCAAGCAGATCACACGATCGTCTGCGCAAGATCAATGTCGTCAGCGCAGTCTGGCTCCAGTCCGCTCATAGGAGCGGTTGAAGTATTGTCGGGAAAAACCGACCAGTCTCAATATACGTTGACCAAACAGCTTTCCGTGATCGGCACGCAGGATGATGCCTCCATTAAGTTGACCGGATGGTTCGCCCCCAAGTCTGCAGCTACTATCGGCC
>DAISKX010000092.1:0-9489 GCA_036820725.1 Nitrospiraceae bacterium | reverse complement strand
CGGCCCTGTTCAGGTCGTACAAGGGAGGCCGGATATCTGGATGTGTCGGCCGATGCAGGTTCCAGGATGGTGCGGGTTATGCGGGCTTTATCCTGTCCTGCCACCAGGAACAGTACCACAGCGGCATGGTGTATCACATTCAGCGTCAATGTCAGTCGCGCGCAGATGCCGGAGGGGGCCGTTCCGGGAACGACCCACCGTACCTGTTCGTTGACTGCAGGAGTCCCCGGAAAGAGCGATGCGGTATGGCCGTCTTGACCCAGGCCCAGGAGAATCAGATCGAATCGTGGGGATTGGTCATGCGAAACATTGAGCACAGCGCCAATGGTCTCTTCATACTCGCGGGCTGCGGTTTCCTGGTTTTCTTCCCCTTTCATGCGGTGGATGTGCACCGGGGGAATATGTAAGGGCAGGAACAGGGATGCATTTGCGCGTCCGAAATTGCTCTCGGGGTGGGAGGCTGGAACACAGCGTTCGTCTCCGAAGAAAAACTGCACTTTGGACCAATCAACCCGCTCCCGGTGATCTCTGACGAGAGTCGTGTAGAGTGTTTCCGGCGTGGATCCTCCCGAGAGAACCACATGAAATCTGCCGGTTCTCGAGATGGCCTGTCCCCCGAGCCAGGTAAAAAGATCCGCAGCCTCAATGGCAAGTTCCCGAAGGTCTTGAAAAATGTGAACTTCAGGAGTAGCGGCCATGTCAACGTCCGGAGCGACGCCGTCGGCTTGAGCGACGTGAGGATGAGGGGGATCGTCGCGTTGATGTCGGTTGAAGCGCTGAAGCAAGTGCCTGCAAAGTCGTAGCAGGCGTGCGTCCCAGGTTTACTCGGACAGCTTCGCGACCGTGCGCCAGTAACGATTGCAAGTCTCCAATAGCCTGGGCTTGAGCCAGTGTCCCAAAGGTGTAGGGTTTGTCCGGTATGGGCAGGTCGGGCATCATCGATTCCACTACTTCTAGAAACAGCCCTGAATTGGGTCCGCCCTTGTGAAGTTGGCCGGTGGAGTGAAGATAGCGTGGGCCATAACCCACGGTCGTGGGGAGCTGGGATCGGACTAGGACCGCCTTTCGCAACGCGGCCAACGCCCGTTCACATTGTGCGGACGGAGTCATATAACCCAGGATGGCCAGATAACCGGTTGCCCTGGCGTGGGCCAGCAATCGAGCGAGCCCGGCTTTGGGCGACAGGTGCGGGATGGTTGGAAGTGCCCCGGTTGTCTCGGTCTCCTGCAGTACGCGGTTGGTCTTGTCCTTACTCTCTTGCACGTTGGGCTGGTCGAAGGGGTGAATCCCTAAAAGATGTCCCGCCACCGCCGTCCCAAATTCCCAGCGAAAGAACTCAGCTCCAAGATCGAAGCGGTCTTTCAGCTCTAGGGCTAGCATCGGTTGTCCCGCCTGCTTGAGCGCTTTGGCGTGTTTGTCGGAACGTTCATTTGCATCGCCCTTGAGCCGTAAATAGACGAACAGCCGGTCGGGCCCGTAGGCCGCAGGCGGCCCCATCGGCTCGCCCGCTATGGGAATCAGGCCCTTGCTTTCCTTTCCGGTGCTTTCGGCGAGGAGCTGTTCGACCCACAATCCGAACGCACTGATTTTGGGCGACGTAATCAGTGTCACCTTGTCATGTCCGGCCAACGCGTGGCTGCCCATGATGGCACCCAGGTAGGCACCAGGATTCTCGCTAAGGGGGGTTGAAGTATGGCAGAGCTGAGTCATGGACTCTGCTCGTGCGATGAGCGCACCCACATCGATTCCGAATAGCGCGGCCGGAATCAACCCAAAGTGTGAAAGGACCGAATACCGTCCTCCGATGTCCGGTTGATTGGTGAAGATCTGCCAAAAGTGATGCTCAGTCGCGAGCTTTTCAAGGCCCGTCCCGGGATCGGTAATGGCGATGAATTGAGCTCCACCGCGCCCCTGTTTTGTTTTTGCGACGAGTGCCCAGAAATGAGCAAACAGGGACATGACCTCGATCGTCCCTCCTGACTTGCTGGCTACGATGAATAACGTTCGGGCCGGATTGATGGCGTTCGTCACCTGTCGGATCCATCCCGGTACCGTGGAATCGAGTACCCAGAGGCGCGGAAACCCCTTCACCGTTCCAAACGCAGAGCGCAAGACTTCTGGCCCCAGACTGCTCCCACCCATACCCAATAACACAACATCGCGTATTCCACTTTCGCGCACAGAGCGGGTGAACGTCCGGATGCTACCGACCTCATCTTTCATCCGATCAAGGACGGTCAGCCATCCCAGGCGGTTGTCGATCTCAGTCGGATCAGGTTTCCAAAGTGTATGATCCTTTGCCCAGAGACGTTCGACGACACGATCGAGAGTCATTTTCTCCACTGTGCGGCCCACATCATCAGTAAACGGGCCTGAGTAGCTTCCTGAAGACGTCCTTCTCATCATGACACCAGATAAGGTTGATCAACACTGCTTCGAAAGCAGAAAAAAGGATTCCGTATCTTAGGTTGCAGGGACGGAAAACGCAAACCTGCGTCGGAAAAAGAGGAGCGTGGAATTATCGAGTCCTAAGGGGGGAAGGGATATGAACAGATGACGACCGGAGTCGGCGTCCGGCCGTTGCGATCAGGTTTCTTCTTCCTGATCACCGAGGTCGGCCAGCACGAGCGAAACGGAATTTTGAGATTCAAGCGCGCCGACGATCGTCACGGGTGTGCGAACGGACACACGATTGAACAATTCCATGATCTGAGGATTATCCAGCACGATGCTGCCAAACGGCTGGTCGGTGATTCCTTGCGCGATGCCATGAATCTCAATGGATCCGGTCATAAGATGTGATGCGGTGATCTCTCCTGCTTTCTGAGCATTTTCGAAGCGTCGTCGGTCGTCGGCGTTGGGATAATCGAGCACCAGCGAACGGAAGAAAGGTGTTCGTCCTTGACCCCGTTTGCGAACGATGCGGTATTCTCCCTCCGGCGTGGCACCGTCGCCATAGTGACGTTTTGCACGGATGCCACGGGATCCCAGGTGAATGGGAAAGGTCAGCACTTTTCGACCGTTCTTGTAAAGCATGAGGATCCGGTCAGCTTTGCTGATGACGATCGCTTGAGCACGGTGGGACTGAGACCAGTCTATTGTCCGTCGCACGGCATCTTTCCAGGTCGTAATCAATTCTTCATCCGCATATCGTCCAAGTTCGTTATTGAGCGTGACCGCCTGGGCGAGCAGAATCTTGGCTGCGCGGTCGGAGGCCTGGACGGAGCGCTCCGATTGGCCATCTTCCAGGAATGCACGTGCCTGCCGGATCCATACTTCCGCCTCAACATGCTGTTCTCCGGGGACAAGTCGGCTTCCGATGGCGCCTACGCTGGTATTGATCAATCTCAGGCGCTGTTCGATTCGGGACAGTTTCGCTTCCGCGGAAGCACGTTGACTGGCCTGTCGTTGTTTTACCGATGCGACGAGTTGGCTGCCTTCCTGCTGCAATTGTTCCAAATCAGTTTCGAGGCCGTTTTCTTCCCACGGCCAGCGCACGAGGTTTTCCTCCGATTGAACACGGGCCCTGAGTGCGATCCAGTTATGGACAAAATGCGAATAATCCTCCGACAATAAATCGCCTGCGCGAAGGCCGACCAGGTCGCGATCGATGGCCTCGATTGATTCGACAAGCTCGTCCGGAACTGTTTCCGTGCAGCCGGTGAGTATAATTGGCAGTGTGGAGAGCAGAATGGCCAAGATCCCCGAATGTCCGATAGCAGATAATCTACGCATGTGCTCTATAGTATGTGGGCTTCCTCAAAACCGCGAGCATTGTTCACTTTACGAGCTGAGTACGATGAATCATGCTTTGCTACTCCAGCCCTTCCGTGATCGGACGAGAAGCGCCCCTACCAACTACGCAACCTCAATGCCAGGCAGCAGCAGTAAGCGCAAGCACGAGTTGTGTATATTTCTCCTATGGTTACGGTAAGTGCGAAAGGAATTGGCTCGTAGAATCTGTGGCATGAATGTTACAAGGGGGCAAAAGCGCCTCAAGCTACGCCGGTGGCGATGTCTTTACCGAATCCCGAGTGAGAGCCAGCGGGACGAGAGAGTGATTGCATTGACACCCTTCCCCCCCATCCATATAATGACGATTCCTCATTTGATTGATCTGTAGATAAGGAGAGTGTGCGATGTCGTTCACCTTTAAACAGCCCTCTAATCTCAAGCGCAAGCGGGAACATGGATTTCGGAAGCGCATGAGCACCAAAAATGGTCGAAAAGTCTTAGCCCGCCGACGGGCCAAGGGTCGTGCCCGCCTGACCGTATAAGTCTTTTCCCTGTCACGAGCCGTCCACGAGGTTTACCCGGTACTCGGGTCTTACGTCGAAGACCATAGCGAAACACTGCCTTGACGACGAGACGGATGACATGCAGGTGAGCGTCAAGCCGGTGTTATTAAAGGAGATGCCCGCCAAAGCCGCTTCCGCGTCAGGCTCCCCCCGGTGTGACAGCACATACTCGATTCGGTCTCTCCGAGGCATGAGGTGACCACCGTTCGAAGAAAGTCTTCTTTATTCTTGCGCCGTTCGAGTGAGATCGAGCGCGTGAAGCGGGTCGGGCGAAGGGTATCGACGACGATGTTCAATCTGCTTATTCGTATATGCGAAGACGACATGGAGAGTAGGCTGGGAATCGTGATAGGAAGGCGATTCGGAACAGCAGTGAGCCGGAATAGGGCCAAGCGACTCTTCCGAGAACTTGGTCGGGGAGTCCGCGGAAATCTACTGCCGGGACGGCAGTTTTTAGTCTTTCCGAAACGGGAATGTTTGACTCAGCCATTTCCTGTATTGCGTGACGCGTGGAAGCAGACGTTGCAGCGATGCCGGCTGGGGACCTTCGACGGAGATCTCCCGTGAAGAAGATGTGTCTATGGCTTATTGCTGCCTACCGGATATGTATCTCTCCGTATCTCGGACCTACCTGCCGGTTTCACCCAAGCTGTTCAGCCTATGCTCGAGATGCCATAGTCAGGTTCGGAGTGGTCCGGGGGATCTCGATGGCAGGTATTCGTCTGTCCAAGTGTCATCCCTTTCATCCGGGCGGTCTGGATCCCGTGAAATAGCCTGTGACGTAAGACTGAGACACGGAGCCAATGGAAAAACGGGTCATTGTATTTCTACTCATTTCCTTAGCGGTGATCGTTGGGTATGACTATCTGTTGAAGGAGTTCGGACTCTTTCCTCAGTCGAGCGAGCAGGCGGAGACAGGTCCATTAGAAAAGGGGAAGGAAGAATTTTCTCCTCGCCCAGAGCCATCCCCATCATCTTCTCAAAGTACGAGGCAGTCTCCTTCGCCCCAGTCGGTCCCATCACCATCTGCAAAGCTGGGCGGGAAGACGAAGGCAGAGGAAAATGTCCACCTGGCCGCAAAAAGTTCTCCGGACGAACAGACCATAGAAATAGAGACGGACCTGTATCGTGCGCGTCTGAGTAATCGTGGCGGAGTGATCAAGGCCTGGGAGCTGAAGCGATACACGACTTCTGGTCCGACAGGGCCACAACCGGTCCAGTTGGTCTATGAAGGGGGGAAGTTTAAACCCCCCCTCAGCCTGACCGTTCCTGATCAAGGCAAGACCGATGAGTTACAGCAGGGGCTCTATCGGGTTTCCCAGGATCGAACGCACCTTGATGCGTCGAATCCTACCGGCCAGGTGACATTTCAGTACGAGGACCCGGTCAACCATCTGATGGTTCGGAAGCAGTTGACGTTCCACCATGACAGTTATCTGGTGGACATTCGGGTCGCATCCGAAGGTCTCTCCGCATCGATTGACGTGAATTTGGGAACCAACTTTGGCATTGTCGAGTGGGGTGAGGGGTTCATCGGGCTGATGGGTGCGGCTTTCCTTGTCGATGACAAGGTTGTGAAAGAAACTCCCGATGCGGAAATTGAACGAAAAGGCGAGGTGAAATGGGTTGCGCTCCAAGACAAATATTTTCTGAGCGTGTTGATTCCGTCCGGTGCGTCAGCAGCGATCGCAAAAAAAGAGGGAGACAAATTGGCCTCATCGGCAGTCCGATTTGGCCCTCCACCTCCGAAGTCTGATCTTTCCCTCCAACTCTTCGCTGGTCCCAAAGAATACGACACGTTGAAGTCGTTCAATATCGGTTTGGAGGACACGATCGATTTTGGCTGGTTCATTTTCGGAAGTTGGAGTTTCGTCAAGGTCGTCGCCAAGCCGATCTTTTACGTTCTCCGCTATCTCTATGAATTTACGCATAACTACGGCTTCTCGATCATCCTTCTGACCGTTGGAATCAAGTTGATGTTCTCTCCTCTGCAGTACAAGAGTTACAAGTCCATGAAGCAAATGCAGGCGATTCAACCGAAAGTCGCCGCGGTACAGAGCAAGTTCAAGGATGACCGAGATCGGTTGAACAAGGAACTGATCAAGCTCTATCGCGATCACAAGGTGAATCCGGTCGGAGGCTGCTTGCCGATGGTGCTCCAGATGCCGGTGTTTGTGGCGCTCTTTAATATCCTGTTCATGACGATTGATCTGCGAGGAGCTCCGTTTATTCTGTGGATCAAAGATTTATCCGTGCAGGACCCATACTATATCCTGCCCATCATCATGGGCGTGAGCATGGTCGCGCAACAGAAGATGATGCCCACGACCATGGATCCTACCCAGGCGAAGATCATGCTGGTTCTGCCGGCATTCATGACGTTTCTCTTCATTAACTTTCCCGCTGGTCTTGTGTTGTATTGGTTAACAAACAATATTCTCACGATCACTCAGCAGGTACTGACGGATCGGTTCTTTTCCGGGAAGTGGCATGTTCCGGGCTTAGAGAGCGACGCAGGGGGGAAGGTCGAAGCCACGGAACAGAAGGTCACAACTAAACGGCGCAAGGATCAGGCCCAGTGAACGAATCCGAGCATTGGATGCCTAACAAGGTGCGTCATGACCGGCGCGCTGGATGACACCATCTGCGGGATAGCGACACCACTCGGTGAAGGCGGAGTGGGGATCGTACGCCTGAGCGGAAGTCACTCGATTGAGATAGCCGGTGCCCTAGCCACATTACGCAGCGGTCTACCGCTGGCCTCGACGCGAAATCATACCCTTTACCTGGCGGACGTCACCCTTCCCCTCTACGGATCCGACAGCCCAAGCACAACTTCAAAACAGGAGGTCGTGGCTGATGAAGCGCTGATTGTGGTGATGCGAGGCCCCCGATCCTTTACCGGTGAAGATGTCGTCGAATTCCATTGCCACGGGGGGGCCCTCATTCTTCACACCGTATGCGGAGCAATCATTGCGGCCGGTGGACGACTCGCTGAACCGGGTGAATTTACCAAACGCGCATTCCTCAACGGCCGGTTGGATCTCGCCCAGGCAGAAGCCGTTCTCGATACCATTCGTGCTAAAACGGCCGGCAGCTTACGCGTGGCACAAGCCCAGCGACGGGGAGCACTCTCAAGGGAAATAGAAGGGATTCGGGGCGATTTGGTCACGGCTCTCGCCCATGTCGAAGCCGCACTCGACTTCTCGGAAGAAGACATTGCATTCGTTGGGCGCACAGAGTTGGTCGCTCTGTTGGTCGCCATGAGTGGACGACTGACTCGCCTCTTGGAGACCGCGCGTGATGGCAGGATCTTGCGGGAGGGCGCGACAGTGGCGATTGTCGGGCGCCCCAATGTGGGGAAATCGAGTCTGCTGAATGCATTGACCAGCACGGATCGGGCGATTGTGACGGCGATTCCTGGCACGACGCGCGATGTGCTGGACGAATGGCTCAATATCCAAGGTGTCCCCGTCCGTATTCTGGACACGGCTGGAATTCGTGAAACCCACGATCCCGTTGAGCAAGAGGGTATCGAGAGAAGTCACCGAGCCGTAGAGGATGCAGATGCTGTTCTGGCGGTCTTCGATGGGTCTCTGCCGCTGGAAGAAAGCGATCGATCGGTGCTGAAAAGTCTTCAATCCAAGAGGTCTGTCATCGTCGTAAACAAGTCCGATCTGTCATCGCAGCTGGATATGACGGAACTGCAAGCCCCGGGGGGCGAGCAAAGACCGGTGGTACGCCTATCGGCGCAGACTGGTGCCGGACTCCCTCAATTGCGAGACCACATCCGGTCGAGCATCCTTCGCGAAGGGTTTGAACCCAATGAGGGACTCTACGTCACAAATCTTCGTCACATCACATCGCTGAGAAGTGCCCAGGAGGGATTGACTCACGCGCTCGCAGCCATCCATGATCAACTCACCGGTGAATTTGTGGCAGCTGATCTTCGAATGGCCGCCGATGCGCTGGGAGAGATTACGGGCGCGATCAGCACCGACGATATTTTGAACCGGATCTTTTCGGAGTTCTGCATCGGGAAGTGAGGAGCGTAGCCGTGGGTGAACGATACGACATCATCGTAGTCGGGGGTGGTCACGCAGGGTGCGAAGCTGCTCTCGCCGCGGCAAGAATGGGAGCAAGCACGTTGTTGCTCACGATGGACCTCGAAAAGATCGCGCAGATGTCGTGCAATCCGGCGGTGGGGGGAATTGCCAAGGGCCATCTCGTGAAAGAAATCGACGCGCTCGGAGGCGAGATGGGTTTCAACACCGATCGCGCCGGCATTCAGTTTCGGATGATCAACACGAGCAAAGGTCCAGCGGTCCGGGCCTTGCGGGCGCAATGCGATAAAAAGCTGTATCGTCGTGCCATGCAACGCACGATGGCGGTGCAAGAGAGATTGACCATCAAAAATGGGACAGTCGATCGCCTGCTGACGGAGAACGGCGAGATCCGTGGCCTTGTGGCTGATACGGGTGATCGAATCGAGGCTCAAGCAGTCATCCTGACCTCAGGCACCTTCCTTAAGGGATTGATCCATATAGGACTGAATCGATTTCCGGCAGGAAGGGCAGGAGAAGCATCTGCCGAGCATTTATCCGATTGCATGAATGACCTAGGATTTGAAGTCGGTCGCCTCAAGACAGGGACGCCGCCGAGGCTGGATCGAGATACGATTGATTTCGCCTCTATGGCCATTCAACCTGGCGACGATCCGCCTATTCCATTTTCGTATCGCACGGAGCATCTTTCTCAGGACCTGTTGCCTTGCCACCTTACATATACGAATGCGCAAACTCATGAAATAATTAGAGAAAATATTGATAGGTCGCCTCTCTATAGTGGGATTATCAATTCTACCGGCCCTCGCTATTGCCCGTCGATTGAAGATAAGGTTATTAAATTCGCGGAGAAAGAGCGGCACCAGATATTTGTAGAACCGGAGGGGTACGACACCCAAGAGTTTTATCCGAATGGCATTTCTACCAGTCTTCCTGTTGACGTCCAAGCGGCGATGTTACGTACGATACCAGGATTGGAACGTGCTCGAATGTTAAAGCCAGGCTATGCGGTTGAGTACGACTTCTTTCCGCCACGTCAACTCTATCCGACATTGGAGACGAAGCTCGTACGAGGGCTCTATCATGCTGGTCAGATCAACGGGACGTCAGGATACGAAGAGGCGGCA